>CAXTSI010000205.1:0-14408 GCA_964246695.1 uncultured bacterium | reverse complement strand
CTTACACAGTAAGGCATTAATTCCTCTTGCCTTCTTAAATGAGCGAACGTACAGCCGTGGCGTGTTGTCGTTCCACCATATTTGCGCCTAGTACCACCAATTGAAGGAAGCATTAGGTGAAGTTGGCGACGCGAAATAGGTGGACGCGACACAACGACAAACTGCGCAGAAGTCACATCAACATGACCTATCCAGCCCATACTGTTCAGGCTCGTGATGCCGTACTGCAACCAGTGAGTACAAGCAAGTGCAATACCATCTACTGCGTGAGTTGCAGGAATTTGTCGAGATTTGTCTTCTTTGTCTTTGGGTAATCCCAAGTGTTTACGCAACCTTGATGTTTCCCATCCCTCCTGTGTTGATACAGTACGCAGACGATGAATTCCAGCTTTTTTGAATTCCTCAAGTTGCCACTTCTGCCCAACCATTACTGGACTAAACCCTTTATCTCCCTTTGCCTGAACACTTTCTACAACAATGTGAGTCACAGGGTAAAGCTTTAGTAATTGATTAACAACTTGCATTTCTAGCTGCTTGTTAGCACGAATGCTTGGTGGTACTTTTTTGGCGCGACGGTTGTCAAATCGCTCCTGACGATGAGCGCGTTTGTTGTAAGGAACTTTACGATTGATCCGTCTACCTCTTCTGGTGCGTCTCATCATCCGCCGCTGAGTCATCCTGTCCTTAACAGTCTTAAATGGTAGTTCAATATGCAACATCAGCAGGGTGAATTTTGAGGACTGAACGGCAATACCTGAATACAGCTTGCCTGGATCAAGCCCAATCACAGTTTCTTGCTTTTTGTAATCACTTGGTGGTTCTACTAATTGAACGTAAAACACTCCTAATTTCGACCATTTCTTAATAGCTTTGCCCTCTTTTAGCCAGCGTCGAGCGCGGCTTGGGGTTGTGGGCATTAACGGTTTACCTTCAGGATCTAATACTGGAACTCGCATATAGATAAGATAATCCTCCTTTGACAGAGTTTTTGTCCCTGACGCTCCTTCGTCGCTAACGCTTCGCTAACGCCCACCGCACCTAAGATAGTCTTGGCTTGACCCAACGCTTCTAACAAGGAAGCTTAGAAATAATCCGAACTAGGGAAGTATCCGGAAGTCTGTACCAAGGTGCGGCATGGGCTATTCAACTCTTACGTTGCAAGCTTGCTCTTGCAATCCCCGTCCTCCGTAGGGCGGGGTTGTTGAATATGACTTACATCAATAACTCATAACTCCTAACTCATAACTCCTCACTCTTATTCATAGCCAACCGTGTAAGCGATAGATAATAATGCCAATATACTCTCTTAAAGCGCCAGTAAATTGATCTAGGTTTTCGACATTGGGTAACAAATTGAGAATCGCGCCTTTGGGAGTACTGGTAAATTCTTTTATGTCAGCCTCGACGATCGTAAAGTCAGTAGGTGTAGGAATAACGTCAATGCCTTGATGCTTGAAAATGAGTAGCGATCGCGGCATGTGGATTGCCGAAGTTACCAACAATACGCGACGAATGCCACGTGACTCCAGTATTTTCCGGACGTACACCGCATTTTGATAAGTGTTGAGGGAGTCAGGCTCTTCTATAATCGCCTCTGTTGGTATACCAATAGAAGTGAGGACTGTTGCCATATCTGCCGACTCTGAAGATCCCTTACCTGCCCAATCGATGCGACCACCACTAAGAATAATCACAGGAGCTTTTTTTTGGCGGTAGAGTTGAGCTGCATAAATGACGCGATTGCCGTGTTCATTTAAATCTACAGTTGGTCGTGGCGGCAAAGCTGGTTTGGTTGCACCACCCAAAACGACAATTGCTTCTGCATTTGGGATTTCGGCAGGTGGGAGATTTTGCCATTCCAGAGATCGCACCATTAAGTGAGAAACCCAGCTATTACTGGTAAATAACAACACAATTAGCGCTGCGGCGATCGCGATCGCCGCAGTCCGTGGTCTTTTCCATAACATAACCAGTGCGAAGAGCAAACTTATACAGACTAGTCCCAACGGGTAAAAAAACAGCGGTAGCAACTTGGAGAGATATAAAAACATAAGAGTTAGTTGTTAGTTGTTAGTTGTTAGTTGTTAGTTGTTAGTTGTTGGTTGCTAATGGCTAATTGCTAATTGTTAAAAGCCAGTCTTCAATTAGCCATTAGCCATTAGCAATTAGCCACTAACCACTAACTACTAACCACTAACCACTAACAAATATTACCTTCTCCAAAACCTAAAACTGGGGAATCCCGAACCACGACGGTAGCGGCGGGAAGCTTTTCGTTTGCGCCGTCTAGTAGTTCCAGCATCGGTGGACAGATCGGCTTCGGTGTCTTCTGATTCATCGGGCAATTGAGTTCTAGATTCTTCCTTGCTTTTCCACCAAGCAATAGTCCAACCTGCACCTACACCAGCCATTGCACCCAGGAAGATACTCATGGAGGGTTGATACCCCAAAACCGAAAAGCAAAGCAAGAAAAATAACCAGTATTTTAATCCGGCATCAATACCCTCAGTGGAAGCTACGGTTTCGGCTTGGGGATTAGTTGCGTTTACCGTTGTAAACCAACCTACGCCTAAACTACCCAATACACCCAAGAAAATGCTCAGGGCTACGTTCCCCAACGTCGTCCCTAACACGAGTGATATAAATAACCCAAACAGCAGTTGAGTAATTAAATTTCCAGACAACGACAGAGGATTGCCGGGTTTCTTTGGTTCAGCCATGAGGTGACTATTGGCGAATAACTTCTTTTAATTGTGCCTCTAGAGGTTGAGTTGTGTCCAAAATTTTGACTCTTTGTTTTTCAAGTTCAGTAAATGCTTCAGCTTGTTCAACCTGTGAAGCCAATAAATCAGCAGTAGCATCAGCGATATCACCAGTGCGATTTTCCAGCCGAGAACGCAAAACTTCGAGTGGTGCCGTACACTGGATAATCTCAAGCGGAATTTGGTGTTTTGTCGCTAGGGCGATTGCCTCAGATCGCAACTCCTGTCTGTCGTACTTAGCATCCAAAATTACAGGAAAACCAACACTAGCCAGCATAACTCCCAAATCTAACAGCCTTGCATAAGTTTTCTGGGTCATTTCTGCCGTATACAAATCATCGCCACCACGTTCCCCCAACGGAATTCCTGCCAAGTGTTTGCGCACTGCATCCGATCGCAGGTGAATTGCCCCCAATTTACCAGCTAAGTAACGCGCCGTCGTACTCTTGCCACTCCCCGACAAACCAGACATCAAAATCAATTGCCCTTGGCGAGGCTTTGTATAATCCCAAGCCTGCTGATAGTAATCAGCCGCCGTTTTTACCGCTTCTTCCTTCTCTCTTGAAGGAATACCCGGGTCATCTAACACAAACGAACCCACCTTTGCCCGGACATAAGCCTGACGGCTCAAATACAAAGGCAGCACCTGCAAACCTTCCCAATCTCCAGTTTGCTCCACATAAGTATTCAAAAACACATTACCCAATTCTTGACTGTGGCGCGCTTCCAAATCCATCACCGTAAACGCCACATCGTACATCACATCGACAAAGCGAAACGGCTCATTAAACTCAATGCAATCGAACAACAAAATCTTATCCTGCCACAGACAAATATTTCGCAGGTGCAAATCCCCATGACATTCCCTCAGATAATTATTTTGAATTCTACTAGCAAATAATTCTGGACGTTCCGCAAAAAAGCGATCGGTATATGCCTTAGTTTCCTCAAACTGCGCCTGAGTCTGAGGACCACCAATATACTTCATAGTTTGGGCATAATTCTCATCAATCGAAGCCCGAACCTGCGCCACTTCCCCAAAACTGCGAATATAATCATTCGTCTCAGTTTTAGCATGGTATTGAGCCACCACCCGTCCCAACTCTTCTAGATGTGCCTCATTCAACTTACCCTGCTCAAACATCGTACTCAGCAACGCCTCTTGGGGAAACTGACGCATTTTCAGCACATATTCCACAGCCTCTCCCGTTCCCTCGATCTGGTACTGCTCCCCCACCAAACTTACAGGTAACACCTCCAAATACAGTTCAGCTGCTCCCCGCTGATTCAAGCGCAACTCTTCCTCACAAAAATGCCGCCGCTTCTCCAAAGTCGAGAAATCCAAAAAGCCAAAATTCATCGGCTTCTTCACCTTATACGCAAAATCCCCAGTCAACAGCACATAAGAAATATGCGTCTGAATCAATTGAATCGGCTCCTTCACAGCATGAGGATAAAACCCAGGCTGCAACATCTGCTCAATAATAGCTGGAATAGAAACTTCTGTCATCTTCTCTTGGCGCCCTTGGCGTCTTGGCGGTTCAAACACAAAAAAAACCAGAGGAATACCCCCTGGTTTCAACGATAACTATAACAAACTTCAGGTAGCTTCAGACGCTGATTCTGTTTCTGCTGTCTCAGCACTTACTTGCGACTGCAAAACAGAAACAACCACTTGCCCAGGTTCAGCAATAGCTCTCACACCCTCAGGCAAAATCAGATCCTCAATATGCAAACTATCTCCCACCTTCATCTCAGACACATTAATCTCAATTGCGTCTGGAATATTTTCCGGCGCGCAACTCACCTGCAATTGTGTCATTTGGGTGTCTAACACACCACCTTCTAGCTTCACACCCACTGGTTCTCCCAAAAAACGCAGAGGTATTTCTACATCAGTATTACCGTGACCTGCAACAGCAAAAAAGCTGAGGTGGTAGGGCGTACCTTTCGCTGGATGAGTTTGAACTTCCCGCAGCAAAGTTTTTCCACGCCAAGGAACATCAGTAACTTTGAGATCAATCAAAGTGTTCTGAATAGAACCCTTTTTCAGCAAGCGCTCAACGACTTTAGCATCAAGGGTGATAGCAATTGACTCAGTACCCTTATGACCGTACAAATTCGCCGGTATTTTCCCAGAACGGCGCAAAGCATTCGGCTTGCTGTTTTCTGGTCGTTTTTGACATTCGATTTCCATGTTATTTGTTATTTGTTAGTTGTTGGTTGGGGAATTGCTAATTGCTAATTGCTAATTGTGAGTCCAGTCCTGAAGGCGGGTTTCCCGCCGTAGGGAACTGGCGATAGCGCAGCGTTAGCGACGAAGGAGCGTCACCCGAAGGGCTAATTGTCAATGGTTACCAGTCTGACATTAGCCATTAACGATTAGCCATTAGCCATTAGCCATTAGCCATTAGCCATTAAGCACTTAGCAAGGAAGCAGACGTGCCTTCGGGATGCAACAAAGCGCGTTTGGGACCGTGGATGGGGTCTTCGACAATGATGGTTTGATCGCGGCTAGCTCCTAAAGAGACGATCGCGATCGGCACTTCCATCAATTCTGCCAAAAATTTGAGATAATCTAGTGCTTGCCGTGGCAAGTCTTCTAGAGAGCGACAGTGACTGGTTGACACGCGCCATCCTGGCAGGGTTTTGTAGATCGGCTGACACCGAGCAAACCGACGGGCGTTGCTGGGAAAGTTTTCGCAGCGTTCGCCATCTATTTCATAAGCAACACAAACTTTGATTTCCTCTAGCTCGTCGAGAACATCTAGTTTGGTAATCGCTAGACAATCCATACCATTAATCCGCACGGCATAGCGACCGATAACTGCATCAAACCAGCCGCAACGCCGCTTGCGTCCAGTGGTTGTGCCAAATTCTGCACCGCGATCGCACAAAAATTCTCCCAATTTCCCATGCATTTCTGTGGGAAATGGACCCTCTCCCACACGGGTGGTGTAGGCTTTCGCTACCCCAATCACCCGGTCAATCATTGTCGGTCCTATACCTGCTCCAACGCAAGCCCCCCCTGCTACTGGGTTAGAGGATGTGACATAGGGATAAGTCCCATGATCTAGGTCGAGGAGTGTGCCTTGTGCGCCTTCAAACAGAATATTGCGCCGCCGCTGAACCGCATCATATATTTTTAAGGAGGTATCGACAACGTGAGGACGCAACCGTTCCGCATACCCCAGATACTGGTCAATTACCTTTTTGGGATCTAACGGTGGCAAGTTGTAAAGCTTTTCTAAAATGACATTCTTATAATTAATCGTCCACTCTAGTTGCTTACGTAACCCCTGTTGGTTCATCAAATCTAGCATCCTGATGCCAGTTCGCTCTGATTTATCAGCATAGGTTGGACCAATGCCTCTACCGGTCGTACCAATTTTATGGCTTCCTCTTCGCTCCTCCGATGCTTGGTCAATCATTCGATGGTAAGGCATCGTGACATGAGCGGTTTCAGAAATTAGCAGATTGCGAGTGGAAATACCAAGTTCCTTTAGTTGGTCGAGTTCTATAATCAAAACTTCTGGATCTATGACTGTTCCACACCCAATAATGCACTCGGTATTTGGATACAAAATACCAGAGGGAATCAAGTGTAGCTTGAAGGTCTGACCCTTCACTACAATTGTGTGTCCTGCATTGACACCCCCTTGGTAACGGACAACAACATCTGCAGACCGACTGAGCAAATCTGTTATTTTACCTTTTCCTTCATCGCCCCACTGGGCACCTATGACAATGACGTTAGCCAAGCGTTTATATTAAAGCTAAAGTTTTCACAAACTATGATGATATACATATTTTATAAGCTTTGTCAAGAGATTTTTCAAATTTATTAATCTAGTTAGAAACCCGGTTTCTTTAAGAAACCGGGTTTCTGCGCAGAGTGTTAATTTATTTTAAGATTTGTAAAGCGATCGCCTTGATAATATAATGTATAAAAAATAAATTAGAATAATTTAAATACTTACGTATGATAATTTGCCTAGTATAACCTATTTTCCGATCCCTGTAACCTAGCTATGATGATTCAGTTTCCGTGGTGTGTGGAATTACTGCGATCGTTCAGTTATAAAAAAATAATTTATATGTTAAAAATATTACATAGATGAAATACTGTTCAAATCAAAAGCTCGCCGAAAAATCAGGTATGGGAGTTAAAGCAATTTTTGTTCAAACGCTTGACAGCACTCGTATTTACTGTAGATAATTAACGATTGCATCAGTGGGAGTTCACAAAAGAAGCGCAGAATTTCCTTCTGGTATAACTTGTTTTTTTATTTGTTACTGTTAATAAAATTTAAAATTTTTAGTAAAAAGACTACTATGGCTTTATACGCTGAACTACATAGGCATCTGGGCGGTTCTGTTGTACCTCGCGTTTTATGGAGATACTTCGAGCGCCATTCGTCTCAGGAAATTTCCCGCTTTGCTGACTATCAAGAATTTGAAGAGTTTTACACGCGCCCGCGCAACACCCTAGATGAATATCTGGAGTTGCACACCCTAGTGGAAAGCGTGCAAACTGTGGACACTTTGCCTTACTTTATCTATCGCCTCCTTAGGGGTGCATACATTTTTGAAAATTTGGCTTATTTGGAACTGCGCTACACCCCATATTTACGGACACCAGACCATTTGAGCCAGTCAGAAAGAATTGACAAGATGGCGGAAATTGTGGAAGTTGTGGGCAGAGCCAGCAAGCTATCGGAATATCCCATAGTCACAAGCCAAATTCTCTGCATGCACACGCGCCTACCTTATGAGGTGAATAAGGCGATCGTTGATTTGGCAAACCAAAATAGGCATTATGTCTGTGCTATAGACGTCGCTGGGGGAGATAGCTACTACGCCTCGCGCATGGATGAATGGGTCGAGCTGTATCAGTATGGGCGATCGCTTGGGATTAACACCACAGGACACCTTTACGAAACCACTGCAGGCTGTTATCCCCAACTGTTACCATATTTGATGCGGATTGGTCACGGCATCCAAATTCCGCTGCTGCATCCAGAGTTACTCCCAGATTTGGCTAGACGCAATCAGTGTTTGGAAGTTTGCCCGACAACGTATCTCAAAACTGGTACTTTGCAAGATATACGTCAACTCAAGTTAGTGTTTGACCGCTGTTTTGATGCTGGAGTAGACATCGCTATTTGTACTGATAACGCTGGGTTACATAATGTACGTCTGCCCTTTGAGTATGAGAATCTCTTGACTTACGACATCATTAACTTTGACCAGTTGCAAGCTTGTCAGGATGCAGCTTTCCGCCATGCTTTTGCTTGGCCTTATAGTCAACGTCCGGTGTCTTTGTTGAATGGGTTGCTGAACCCTCCACCTTCTAAAGTTTTGGCGATGAGGGATTAGTGAATATAATTCGTAATTCGTAATTCGTAATTCGTAATTGCAATTAGTGTTCGCTTGGACTCTGGACTGATTGTAGACCACGCTCATTTTTAATGAGCAGCTTCTTTGTACCCTTTTAATTACGAATTAGTAATTATATCATGTCCGGTTAATTACCCATGTAGAGACGTTGCAATGCAACTTCTCTACATGGGTTGACAGGTTTTTATAAGCTAAAAGGGATAATAAATAAGTTTATATAGCAGTCCTAAATGATTTGTAAACGGAGAGAAACCCGGTTTCTTTAAGAAACCGGGTTTCTGAAGCTTGAGGTGTTCGGATCTCAAATAGGATTGCTATAGTAAACAATATAAATATAAGCTCATGCGTTTACCGAAAACTAGTCTTACTTTTATCATCCTACTCTTTGCCGCTGTTTCGACGCCTTTTACTTTCACTCTGGGAGCTTCACAGGTGCTGGCGCAAAACTCACCGTCGAAAACCAAAGCAAACCCATTGCAGGCACAGAAAGTTAAACAGCTTGATACTAGTAATATTCAGGCTTTGGAAGAAGCCTTTGAAGTTAAGTATTTGCCATCGGCGTCGATGGAACCAACTCTACATAGCGCAACAAACTCTTGGGAAGCAGATTGGATATTAGTTGATAAACTCGCTTATCGCTCCCAATCACCCAAGCGTGGCGACATGATTTTATTTGAGCCTACTGAAGAGTTGCTCAAGGAAGAGCATAAAGACTTGTATATTAAGCGCATCATTGCTCTGCCTGGAGAAAAGGTAGAACTAAAAGATGGCAAAGTATATATTGACAACCAACCCCTTCCAGAAGACAAGTACTTATCTCCTACACAACACACATCTGTAGATGTTTGTACATCAGGACAGCAACCGCCCTTCCTTTATATACCTCAGACTATACCGCCTGACTCATATCTGGTGTTAGGAGATAACCGCAACAGTAGCTATGATAGCCGTTGCTGGGGTGTTGTTAAGAGAAAAAATATTGTTAGTCAAGCTGTTAGAATAGTTAAACCTTCAGTGCGTGAACGCGAGTTGGACGAAACGCGAAATAGTCAGCAACGTTCGGCTGAAGATTTGTTTCTTAAAAATATATGCTTGTTGTCATCTGATGGTTTTAGTCCCCAAGCTTCAACTTCTGCTCTCAGTTGTCTAAAATCATAGCTAAATCGAATTTTAGGATTTTTAATTTTGGCGATCGCCGTTCAATTCATTGCCGATGGCTCAATAGATATACTTAAATCTGCTGTACAGAATCTACGGCGATGAGGAATTTCGTTTTTTTAGCGGATTTGCTGAACGATTCACAGAGACTAGGACGTGTTTTCAAATAACAATATGCTTACTGAAAAATCCTTACTCACACAGGAAACTAACTATTCTCATCGAAACGTATTAATTGTCGGTGGAGGTCCGGCAGGGCTAGCCACTGCATTAATGCTGGCAAAACGTGGTTGGACAAACATTACAGTCTTAGAAAAACGTCCGACTGCTGATTACTATGAACCTGACAAATCATTTAATTATCAAATTGATGGTCGAGGTCAAAAATTTACCGACTTCCTGGGACTTACTCATGAACTCTCACAAATCAGCGTTCCCAGTACGGAATTCTACTTCACACTGATTAAACCAAATGGAAGCCGAAAAACATCGAAATTGCCTACCGTAGATCCAACCCGCAAAACTGCCTATTGGCTACCACGCAGAGAATTTATCCTTTTGCTATACCAGGAAATCGAACGGAATTGGCAAGACCGCATCACTGTGCTGTTCAATACAAGGTGTGTCCAAATCAAGACAGTCATAAATAACGCAGAGAAAAAAGAGCTTGAAATTGTTGCCGACACAGAGAACAGTAGTATTGTCATTAAACCTTGTCTTTTGATTGGTTGTGACGGTCTTAACTCCATTGTGCGAAACACCCTGAAAGAGTGGGATCTCTCGACATCAAACAGATTTGAGATGAAGTGTTTCCCCTCGCCTAGCTCAGGGTTGAGGTATAAAGTGTTAAGGCTGCCGCCAAATTTACCTCTCGATCGCACTGGGAAAGAACACGCCGTGAGCAACATGGCATACGCTATTCGTGGGGCTTTGCGAAACCGCAAACAATCTGTATCCCTTGGTCTACTGCCACTTAAAGACCCAGATGCATTCCGGACTGCAAATATTATTACACGACCAGACAATGAGATCTGGGAATTAAAAGACAGTGAGGCGGTGTACAACTTTTTTGAGAAAGCCTTCCCACAATTGCCTATGCGTCAAATAGTCTCGCCTGAAGAAGCCGATCAATTTGCCAATAGTGTTGGCGGTTATTTCCCCACTCCCCAATACTGTTCTGGATTGTACTGGTTATTGAAACAGGCGCAAGCAGGCGGGAACGATTATTCTGCTACTGGGGTAGTACTGTTAGGGGATGCCATCCATAGCTTTCCTCCAGACATCGGACAAGGGGTGAATTCAGCATTGGAGGATGTGTGTATCCTGAATGAGGCACTCTCGAAAAGTGATGACGATCTCTCACATGCCCTGCCTTTATACGAATCCTTGCGGTTACCTGATGTCAAAGCCTTGATACCTCTCGCCCAATTTGCTTTTCCCTGGCAGTATAACCAGGCACCCCTTCGTACACGGCTGTGGAATATCAACTTTTTTCTCCGACTTATACTCAGTCGGCTACTACCCTACATATTTAGTCCTCCAGCTTTCTTTCTCATCCAGAAACATCAACTTTCCTACCAGGAAATTTTGGTCATGGTTCAACGTAGCACCCGGATCGTGTATGTACTCGGTCTAATGATCATTTGTGGGTTTTTGGTTCTAGGATCGAGATCTCTTTATAATTAATTAATTTACCCCCAATTACCCGCCCCCTCGTGGGTGGGGCGGTTGACTGTTTTGATTATTACTATGCATCTGGTCACAAACACACAGCGGTATGAAAGGAACAGCCCAACACATATACTGTAAAAATAACACTGAATTAAAATCTATAAAAACACTCATGGTTAGTAGTGAACTAGTATAAATACCAAGTTGACGCCGAAGGGTACTAAGATATATTAAAGCAATTTTCAGATACATAGACCATAGTCGTAGGGGCGCTCCTGCCGTCATTGGTGTCAACTTAACCTGTAACCTTTGAAAAGACAGGCTTCTCGTTACTAGGCTCTGCCTAGTAACGCTGTTCTTAGAGGCTCTGCCTCCAACTTTAAGAGTCGGCAGAGCCGACTGTAATGCATTCCCACGCAGAGCGTGGGAACGAGAAAGGTCTGGAACGACCGTTTAGTAAGAGGTTTGTTCTTAAGTTGACACCAATGTCCTGCCGTTCGCCCCTACAACCGATGTGGTTCATTTATGTGAAAATTGCTGTAAAGCCATTAGAAATAGCATTGGTATTTTTGCCTTGATACCAATAAATTCAGATATATTTATACCGATATATACATCAAGAGAAGGAGCATTAAAATGACTACCTGGATTTATGGTTGCGGAAAATAAAATAGATTTGAAGAAGCCTTCAGCATTCCAAAAGATGAATGGCAGTGATGTTAACAAGGGAATACTGGTGATGACAGCAAATGCAATTAATGTGTTTTTTATCTTATTTCTGTTTTCTGATTGCCAATTCCAAATTAGATAGAGCGGAGCCAGAAAAATTACTATCTGCTTTATTGCTAGACTAAGGCTGAAAATGAACAGAGAAAGCCACTTGTATTTACGAAATATTAAAAGTGAAAGTATTAAGAAAAATATTTGCAAAGCGCCATAGAAGAACGTTAAAATCTAAGTAGGTGAAAATTTAGTTAGGTAAATAGTTATGTCTCTAGAATACTCAATCGAACAAATTTCCCTGAACTTAAACAAGATTATTCAGGAACTTGAACAAGGTCAACCCATCCAAATTACTCAGCAAGGTAAACAGATTGCTGTTATTATTTCTAACACAGAATATGAAAGATTATTGAATAAAACACAAAACTTTTCGGAATCTATAGAACGATTTCGACAAGAATACAATGTAGAGGCAGCAGAGATAAATCCCGATGAAGTTTTTGCTCTGGTGCGAGATAAATCACACGGACGGGAGGTAATGTTCTAAAATTCCACATACAACGAGCAGAAATAGGCAGATTAGCGCTAATTTTTTTTTATTATTCAGTAAGCTAAAAATATTAGTTAATTTCTGCATATTAGTCCGGAGTTGTTTTGCGAAAAACGCCTAAAAGTTGTATTCTATAATTAATAAAGATTTTTATCTAAGCTTGAAAGAATTTTATTAAGATATTTTGCATAAAAGAAATTTTTCTAAATAATTTAAATGAAATCTGCTAATTCTATACAGAGGTAGACTGCTCACCTACACTGGAAATTATGGTTTCTACTATTCAAGCTTTACCAACAGAAGTTGTACATCTGATTACAGCTGGAGAGGTCATCGACTCTTTAGCTTCTGTGGTGCGGGAATTGGTAGAAAATTCCCTAGATGCAGGTGCAACACGGATTGTAGTTTGTCTGTGGCCCGATCAATGGCGGGTGCGCGTTGTAGACAATGGTTGCGGAATGGCATTGGATGATTTGCACCACGCGGCAAATGCCCATAGTACCAGTAAAATTCGCTCTTGTAAAGATTTATGGAAAATTACCAGTTTGGGGTTTCGTGGTGAAGCGTTGCACAGTTTGACGACTCTGGCAGATTTAGAAATTTTGAGTCGTTCGTCGGCGGTCGAGTTAGGCTGGCAGGTTGTATATGGTTATGGAGGAGAAGCGGTACAAGTAAAAGCTACAGCGATCGCACCCGGTACAGTCGTGACAGTTTCCAATCTATTTGGAAATTGGATCGCACGTCGTCAAGGGTTGCCAACCATAGCACAGCAAATGAAGGCGGTGCAAGCAACGATTCAACAAATCGCTTTATGTCATCCCCATGTGACCTGGCAAGTTTGGCAAAATGACCGTGAATGGTTTACCCTTAGTCCTGGTGCTACTACCGGACAACTGTTGCCTCAGATTTTACATCAAGTTAAACAAACTGACCTACAGGAGTTAAAACTAGAAGTACCACCACCCCACAACTCTTCACTCCTAACTCCTAACTCCTCACTCTCATTAGTACTAGGATTACCCGATCGCTGTCATCGCCATCGTCCAGACTGGGTGCGGGTAGCGATGAACGGAAGAATGGTGAAGTCACCGGAACTGGAACACACGATCCTCTCAGCATTTCATAGAACATTACCGCGCGATCGCTATCCAGTCTGTTTCCTGCATCTGCGTATTTCTCCCCATCAAATTAACTGGAACCGACATCCAGCAAAAGCAGAAATTTATCTCAACGAACTCAGTTACTGGCAAGAACAAGTATCCGGCGCGATCGACCAAGCACTTCGCATCAATTCTGACACCCTCCCAGAAGCTGTTCAGACAACGCGAGTGAGTAAATTAATCAAAGCTGCAGAAGAAAAAGGTGGTTACAGTTTCAATCGTTCAATTAAGAGCGAAGAAAATACTAGTAAGGGCGGGGGGACCCCGCCCCTACGATTAAAGGCTGTTGGTCAGGTTAATAACACCTATATTGCGGCGGAATATCCAGGTGGAATGTGGTTGGTAGAACAGCACATTGCCCATGAGCGAGTTTTGTATGAGCAATTGTGCGACAATTGGCAAATTATTCCCATCGAACCCCCAGTCATTCTTTATCAATTGTCTCCGGCTCAATTGTCGCAACTGCAACGCATCGGTTTGGATATAGAACCCTTTGGCGATCAACTTTGGGCAATCCGCACCGTACCTGCACTTTTGCTTTCTCGTGAAGACTGTGCAGATGCAATTTTAGAACTCAGCTGGGGAGGCGACTTACAAGCAGCTCAAGTCGCCGTCGCTTGTCGCAGTGCCATTCGCAATGGCACATGCCTCAGCTTGGAGGAAATGCAAACATTATTGGACCAATGGCAGTCTACTCGCAACCCCCGCACCTGCCCTCACGGTCGCCCAATTTATCTATCTTTGGAAGAGAAAGCTTTAGCCCGTTTTTTCCGGCGTCATTGGGTTATTGGTAAAAGTCATGGTATTTAAAAGTTAGTTGTTAGGTGTTAGTTGTTAGTTGTTAGTTGTTAGTTGATAGTTGTTAGTTGATAGTTGTTAGTTGTTAGTTGTTAGTTGTTAGTTGTTAGTTGATAGTTGTTAGTTGTTAGGTGTTAGGTGTTAGGTGTTAGGTGTTAGGTGTTAGGTGTTAGGTGTTAGGTGTTA
>CAXTSI010000204.1:0-14595 GCA_964246695.1 uncultured bacterium | reverse complement strand
CCCCCTACTCCCCTTTGCATCTGGCATACCATCTGCTCCCACTCTCTTTGATGACTGCGACTTGATCCAATCACTATTCCACAGGTGGGCATTGGTGGAACTAACTTAGCATCTTTCAAAGCAGAAGCAATAACCAGTTGAGTCAGCATTCTAACTTGTGCTGGTTGAGTCCCAATTAACCCTAGAGGACGTAGTCCCAGTTTGGGAAATGGTTGATGCAATTTGATTCCAGATTTACCTGCTATCAACTGTTTCCAGCTATCCTCTAGGCTTTTGCCTAAGGCTGAGACTAAACCAATACCAGTAACAACAACTTTAACCAACTTTGAAATTTGGGAGTGGGGGGTGGGGAGTGGGGAGTGGTCGATGGTGAGTATTGGGTAATGAAAGAAGAATTTTCTAATTCTCTCCCTATTCCCTACTCCCTACTCCCTACTCCCCAATTGCTATTGTCCGCCGTTTTTGAGATTTTCTGCGCCTTTGGTTACTTTCGCTGAGTCAATGCGATCGCCTTGCTGAATCTTGTTAACTACGTCCATGCCTTGGGTAACATTGCCAAACACAGCGTAGCTACCATCTAGGAAACCTAGATCTGCTAATGCAAAGTAAAACTGGGAACTTGCAGAGTCAGGCATTTGCGATCGCGCCATTGCGACTGCACCCAGCTTATGCTGCAATACAGGCGGCTTAGTCACACCAGCCGACTCTAATGTTTTTCCGTAAATCGGCGTGTCTGAGCCTTGCGGTTTAATTTCTAATGGTATGTAACGAGCTTTTTTGGTTTTTGGATCGATAAAACTACCTGTTCCCAACCTATCTACTGAAACTTTCGGGTCTTTGCTTTCGGGATCGCCTCCTTGAACCACAAACGGTTGGGGTTGGCGCACAACTCGATGAAAAACTAAGCCATTGTAAACGCCTCGCTGAACTAAATCTACGAAATTGCCAGCGGTGATTGGCGCATCTAGACCATCTACTTCGATAGTAATCGGTGAGCCTTTTACGGTCATCACCACAGTCGCCTTGCCTTCGAGTCGTGGTAAATCTTTCATTCCAGGAATACTCTCACTTATAGTTTCAGATACAGAGGTCGTCTTTGTGGTTGCTGTGGTTGTCTCGGCAGTTGTATTAGTGCTTGCTTGACTAGCCGTAGAGGTGCCTGTTGTATTAGAAGTTTCCTGTTGTGTTGAACAACTCCCTAACATCAACGCACCGACAATCAAAAGAGTAAATAAAAATTGTGAAATTTTTAACCGCATTGCTAGTAACAAACTTAACCAGATTATCCTATCTTCTCACGCATTTTTGGATTTTATTCATTAATTGTTAGTTGTTGCTTGTCACTCCTCAACAACTAACAACTAACAACCAACAACTAACAATCCCTTAAAGTCCTTCCAATGTCACTCCTAAAAACCGAGCTAACTCAGCACCCTGAATTTCCAACTCTTTTAAAGATAAGGGTTGACCGATCCGTGTTAAGGGAATGTTTCGACGTCCCTTTACGCGCAGGTAGAGTGCGCGACGAGGATTAAGACCCTCTTTGATATCAACTCTGACAGATTGTACATCTTGTGTAGAGCAGTCAATTTGTATACGACGGTTTTTCCCAGGAAATCCCCATCGGAAAATTTTGACAGTGCCAGTTTCCTGATTAAACTCGTTGTATCCGCCGCCTACATCCCATAAAATTATCAGCCATAGGTACAAGGCTAGGAGCAAGCCAGCGATCCCATATAACCCCATAACCAAACCTTGAGGTACGAATACCAGTTGAGTTGGGTTGCTAACTAGGAGTAAATTAATTTTCAGGTAACTGGAAATGCCAGCGAGCAAGAAGCCCGTGGCTCCCATGGAAACGATAGTTGCCCACCAGTAGTTGCTGAATCGGCGAGAGCCGAGAACTTCCTGATGCAGCAAGCGTGAAGGGAGGCGATCGCCGTTAGGCGACTCGCCTTTGTTAATGGTTGTTGATGTCGTCATTTTTGGCGCGTGCAATATTCCCCACGATCAAGTTTGCCATAAGAAGAGACGTGACGGCGGAGCGTCTGTACGTCCTGAGCGCTAAGTGCCACTCGCTTTTTTTTAAGATTTATGAGAAAAGTTGTGTCAGTTTGTTAAAATTCTGATATTTATAATAATTACAGGTTCATGTTGATTGAGTACAAACGCCCACCAATGTGATAAATTAAGAATCGTTAAGTTACAAAAGTTGCAAAGAAATCTTACCTTATATAAAGGTGGAGATTAATTTGCCGACATTGAGACGCAGTTGTACAATCTTAATTAAGTACCGTGTTGCCTCTAAGAATTAACGCACTTAGTAGCAAATTGTAAAGACTAGGCACATCAGAATGTAAGACCTTAAGTAGACAACTGCTTATAAGGATAGCTAGCTGAAAACCCTTGAGGATGTGTCTTTATCAGTCAGACACATCCTTACTTTAGGCAAGGGGATGAAAGCTGCTGGCAGCTTAAAAGCTGCCATGATATATAATTTAATGATGTCAGTACAAGACATTTAAATAAAACCTACCCGTGGACTGCGGGAAAGTAGACGCCTAAAACACTGCAAGGAGATGAGCCAGTGCGTTGGCGGGGTTTCCCCGCTGGAAGCAACTGGCGTATCAGCACGCCCTCTGGGCAAACGTGTTGAGCCTGGGAACCCTAGAAATAGGGATATTTTGACTGAAAGGTCTTAAGAATCTCCTGCCTTCTAGGCAGGAGAGCGTCAAAGGCAATCTGAGTCTAACAATCCTACTCATGAGAAGAGCCAACTAAATAGAAGGCAAATTCTCATAAAATCAGCAGCCTTAAAGCAGCTGAAAGTGTCGAAAATAAACGTTAATACGTCAAAAACGTTGCAATTTTAGTAAAAAAGAGGATTTTAGTCCGATGACCATCGCAGTTGGACGCGCCCCCAGTAGCAGAGGGTGGTTTGACACTCTCGATGACTGGCTAAAGCGCGATCGCTTTGTATTCGTAGGTTGGTCAGGGATATTACTATTTCCCTGTGCCTTTCTAGCATTGGGCGGTTGGCTGACCGGGACTACCTTCGTCACATCTTGGTATACCCACGGATTAGCCTCCTCCTACCTGGAAGGCTGTAACTTCCTCACAGTGGCAGTATCCACTCCCGCTAACAGCATGGGACACTCCCTGTTGCTGTTGTGGGGACCTGAAGCACAAGGGGACTTGACCCGTTGGTTTCAAATCGGTGGCTTGTGGCCATTCGTGGCGTTGCATGGAGCATTTGGTTTGATTGGCTTCATGTTGCGGCAATTTGAAATTTCCCGATTGGTAGGGATTCGCCCCTACAACGCGATCGCTTTCTCGGGTCCGATCGCGGTCTTCGTCAGTGTGTTCTTGATGTACCCCTTGGGACAGTCTTCGTGGTTCTTTGCTCCCAGCTTCGGTGTGGCGGCAATCTTCCGCTTCCTGCTGTTTTTGCAAGGCTTCCACAACTGGACACTCAACCCCTTCCACATGATGGGAGTCGCAGGTATTCTCGGTGGTGCGCTGCTGTGTGCAATTCACGGTGCGACAGTCGAGAACACTCTGTTTGAAGATGGTGAAGGTTCTAATACCTTCCGTGCCTTCAATCCCACTCAAGCGGAAGAAACCTACTCGATGGTGACGGCAAACCGTTTCTGGTCACAGATTTTTGGGATTGCCTTCTCCAACAAGCGCTGGTTACACTTCTTCATGTTGTTCGTGCCCGTCACTGGTTTGTGGATGAGCGCGGTTGGCATTGTGGGATTGGCACTGAACCTGCGGGCTTACGACTTCGTGTCGCAAGAATTGCGGGCGGCAGAAGACCCAGAGTTTGAAACTTTCTATACAAAGAACATTTTGCTTAACGAGGGTATCCGTGCTTGGATGGCTCCTCAAGATCAGCCTCACGAACAATTTGTATTCCCCGAAGAGGTACTACCGCGTGGTAACGCTCTCTAATAGATCTATTGCTTTGGGTGGTCGTGACCAAGAATCCACCGGTTTCGCCTGGTGGGCTGGTAACGCTCGTCTCATCAACCTTTCTGGTAAACTACTGGGTGCTCACGTTGCCCACGCTGGTTTGATTGTATTCTGGGCTGGAGCGATGACCTTGTTTGAAGTCGCTCACTTCATTCCTGAAAAGCCCATGTACGAGCAGGGCTTAATCCTGCTCCCTCACCTCGCTAGCCAAGGATGGGGCGTTGGTGCTGGTGGTGAAGTTATTGACACCTTCCCCTACTTTGTTGTCGGTGTACTGCACCTCATTTCTTCAGCAGTGCTAGGTTTTGGCGGTATTTATCATGCCGTCCGTGGTCCAGAAACCTTAGAAGAGTACTCCGCCTTCTTTGGTTACGACTGGAAAGACAAGAACAAGATGACCACCATTATCGGTTTCCACCTGATCATCTTGGGATGTGGTGCGCTGCTATTGGTGCTAAAGGCAATGTTCTTTGGCGGTCTGTATGACACCTGGGCACCAGGCGGTGGTGATGTTCGTGTCATTAGCAACCCAACACTCAACCCAGCGGTCATCTTTGGTTACTTGCTGAAAGCTCCCTTCGGTGGCGAAGGTTGGATCATCAGCGTCAACAACTTGGAAGATGTCGTCGGCGGTCATATTTGGGTGGCGTTGATTTGCATTGGTGGCGGTATTTTCCACATCCTCACCAAGCCTTTTGGTTGGGCACGTCGCGCCTTCATCTGGTCTGGTGAAGCTTACCTGTCTTACAGCATCGGGGCTGTATCCCTGATGGCATTCATCGCCTCCATCTATGTGTGGTTCAATAACACCGTTTACCCCAGCGAATTCTACGGTCCGACTGGTCCGGAAGCATCTCAAGCTCAAGCTTTAACTTTCTTGATCCGTGACCAACGCTTGGGTGCTAACGTCGGTTCTGCGCAAGGTCCAACTGGCTTAGGTAAATACCTGATGCGCTCTCCCACTGGTGAAATCATCTTCGGTGGTGAAACCATGCGCTTCTGGGATTTCCAAGGTCCTTGGCTGGAGCCTCTACGTGGTCCTAACGGCCTTGATTTGGACAAAATCAAGAACGATATTCAGCCTTGGCAAGCTCGTCGTGCCGCTGAATACATGACTCACGCTCCTCTGGGTTCTCTTAACTCTGTAGGTGGTGTGGCGACTGAGATTAACTCCTTCAACTTCGTATCTCCCCGTGCGTGGTTGGCAACTTCTCACTACGTGTTAGGTTTCTTCTTCCTCATTGGTCACCTATGGCACGCTGGTCGCGCCCGCGCTGCTGTTGGTGGTTTCGAGAAAGGGATCAACCGTGAAACTGAGCCAGTGTTGTTCATGAAGGAACTTGACTAGGTTTTTAAGTTTCTTTGATCAGTGATAATTAATTAGATGCTCCTGTGTCAAAGCAGGAGCTTTTTATTTTGGATTTTGGATTTGTGAAGTTGTTTTTTTAAACCGCAGAGGACACAGAGAACACAGAGGAAAGAGAGAGCAACAGAATTTTACGACTCAAATAGGATTGCTATAAGTCAATACGGTTCAGTTTCTCTAGTTCCCAGGCTCAGCCGGGGAATGTCTACTATGAGGCTCTGCCTCAATTAGTCTGCAAGGAAGAGGAATCGCCCCGAACCAAATAGTACGATCGCTTGCTACTTTATAGCATTAGGTGGGAACAATTAGTTAACTACTCGCCTGCAAGCTGTAAAACACGGTTATATAGGGGTTCATTTATCCAGAAACCTGCTTGCACAATTAAGTTATCCACCAGAGGTTTGACAGCAGGAATCAACCCTGTACTTTTACATTCAAGAAGAACTCCCAACACTCCTGTAAAATCAAGTCCTAAACGAGATGCTACTGTTCTACCTAAATGCTCGTCAATCAGCAGTAGTTCAGCATTTAACTCAATGGCAAGAGCTATTGCTTCGGCTTCACCCTCATCTATTTCCAGGCGGAGTGTATTCACAAGTTCCCGGTTTGCTACTTGTCGCGTCTGAATCCAGTTTTGCGTTTGCACTTCGGTAGCACCTGCTACGGGAGTACCTACGCCAGTTAGTTCCCGGTTGACAGCTTCGGGAATGATAATGCCGTTATAGAGTTCCCGCAACAGGTTGAGATAGTTAATGGCGGCTAAGTTGTTGATTGGCGAAGTATTGCTGACTACAATCACAATCTACCCAGTTTCCTTAGTGTTTTAATGTCAGCTTCTAAATCTTCGACATCGTAATGAACGGGAATTTGGCGACTAGCTAACAGATGTTGGAACTGGAGTTGATTCATTCCAGCCAAATGGCTAGCTTGTCCTAAAGTTAGCTTTTCTTTTTCAAAGAGCATAACTGCTATTTCCTGCTTTAACTCAGCTTCCGTCATTCGGGCTGTGTGTAAAATTTCATCTGGAATGACTACGCTCATGTTGTTCTATGGGGATAATGAGGTTTGCTAATTTCAGTTTAGGCTATGCCTGTGGCAGTTTGCGCGTCTGCACAATCGTTGCCGTTAGACGCGACACCTGTCGTAAACCTCGTCATTTATAGCGATCGCCCCTACAAAGATAGTGCGATCGCGACACTCGGTAAGTAGTCGGTTAAACTTGAATGTATATGAGGTGCATAAAGTCATCTTCATCATCGCTGCCGAAAACCACGCTTTGCATGAGAGTCTAGGTACTATGGACAACTCTTATTTTCCACACGCCTTGCAATGGACAGATGAAGCCAAGGAAAAGTTGAAGAATATTCCCTTCTTTGTCCGCCCCCAAGCAAAAGCTCGAATTGAGCAGGTAGCGAGTTTTGCAGAGCAAGAGGTTGTGACAGCAGAGTTGGTTGAGCAGGCTAGGGTTGAGTTTGGACAGTGATCCGATTTTGGAGCTATGGATTGGGGAACCTGGCTGTAGCTTGGCGGTTCTACTCTCCTGCTGCTTGCAAGGTATCAGCATAAAGTTTATTACTAACCCGGAAACCTACCTGTAGGATCAAGTCATCAAGTACGGGTTTCACAGCCAGAATTAGCCCGTTGTGTTTAGCTTCAATAAGGACTCCTAACAGCCCAGTAATATTGAGTCCGTATTGGGATGCTACTTTTCTGCCACGTCGTTCGTCCAATAGCAGCAAATCTGCCCCTAACTCAATAGCCAAAACAATAGCTTCAGCCTCGCCTTGATCTAACTTTGACTCAAGTGATGTTACCAAAGCACAATTTCTAACCTGCTGGTGTTGAATCCAAGATAGGGTTTGTACTTCAATAGCACCTGGCACTGCATAGCCAAGACCAGCCATTTCATTGTAAACCGCTTGGGGAATGATGATGTTGCTGTAAAGTTGTTGCAACAGGTTTAGTTGTCCAACAGCAGCAAGGTTAGTGATTGGTGACGTGTCACAAACAACAATCACAGTCTGCCCATTTCCCGTAGGGTTTTCAGGTCAGCTTCAAACTCTTCAACATCGTAATGAATACAAATTCCGCGACTAGCAATTTCGCGTTGAAACTCTATTAAATTCATTCCTGCTAGGCGACGCGCTTTCCCAATGCTGATTTTCTCTTGTTGGAACAACATAATCGCAATTTCTAGCTTTAATTCAGCTTCTGAAATTCCAGCTGCTTGGAGGATGTCATCGGGAATAACTACACTCATAGTGCTTTCTTTAAATAATCAGGTTTGCTATTTTCAGCTTAGACGATGTTTGTAAATGTCATGATCTGCGGCGATCGCGTTATCGTTAATGTATATGAGGTGCATAAAGTCATCGCCATCATCGCTGATCAAAAACCACGCTTTGCATGAGAGTTTAGGTACTATGGACAACTCTTATTTTCCACAGGTCTTGCAATGGACAGATGAAGCCAAGGAAAAGTTGAAGAATATTCCCTTCTTTGTCCGCCCCCAAGCAAAAGCTCGAATTGAGCAACTGGCGAGTCTTGCAGAACAAGAAATTGTGACAGCAGAGTTAGTTGAGCAAGCTAGGGTTGAGTTTGGACAGTGATCCGATTTTGGAGCTATGGATTGATACACGGGAAAGTGCCCCTTTCTATCAATATAAAGTAGAGTCCGCCCGAACGTGAGTACGGCACCAATTCCAACTTTTATCTTGCAGGTACAAGGAGGTCATTTTCATGACGATCGCCACCAACCGCGCCGATCGCGTACTACTTTACAATATCAGCTACTCACAGTTTGAAAATATCCTGAAAGATTTGGGAGAGCATCGGGGAGCACGAGTGGCTTACGATAACGGGACGTTGGAAATCATGACTCCTTTACCTGAACATGAATATTACAAAGTAACTATCAGTATCGCAATAGATGACATTGCCGAGGAATTGGATCGGGAATACGAATGTCTAGGTTCAACTACTTGGAGACGAGAAAGTCGGATGGCAGGAGTTGAGCCAGATAACTGCTTTTATTTCCAGAATGTAGACGCAATTCGGGGTAGGCTTGATTTGGATTTGACGCAGGACCCACCACCTGATTTAGCGCTGGAAATTGATGTTACAAGTAAGTCTTTAAATCGCTTTCCAATTTACGCCCGTTTGGGAGTCCCAGAACTTTGGTGTTATGACTCTGGTGAACTGAAGATTTACCACCTGCAACATCAGGAATATATTGAGGTAGAAAAGAGTCTGGTGTTTCCTAATTTACCAATTCGGGAACTACCTAAACTGATTGAACAACATCGGACAGTGGGGAGGTTAGCAATTCGGCGGGCAGTGAGGGAATGGGTGAGAGAAGGGGAGAAGATTTAGGCGATCGCTACGTATCTGCTCACCAACAACCTCTAAACTATAACTACTCTTGTCCAAAGTGCTGTAACAACTCCTCACGAGAAAGAGTCACAAGTACTCTAGTTAACTCCTCTGGTGGCAACTCCAATAAAGGCGCGATCGCCCTAGACAATGGTTCATCCACTTCGCCAAATCGAACTTTCAGCAGGTTTTCAATAAATTCAAGCCTACCTTCAAGCCTACCTTGCTCTAATGTATCTTCCCGCCAACGTAGATAAGCTGGTGATAAGTTCATAAGTAACTCCCTATCTTCTTCACTTAAATTTTGACTCATTTGTAGGTTGATGCGCCAATTGGACAAAATCTCCAAAATGCTACTCCGAAACGGGTGATTCTGTGGAAGTGCATTCACTTCATCGACTGCAAAGCCAAATGTCGTTGCACCCCCATCATCAAATCAGTCCGCCAAGCATTCAGCTACGGACCCCACCATTCTAAGGTGATCTCCAGATTAGCTGTACTAGAACCTTTCGCTAGTACAGCTGTTAGTTTGCCAGAGTCAACGGCAATATCTATACCAAATTTCACGGTCGCTTTATCTGGCTTAACCTTCCGTAACGATTCGGCAATTTCCTTGGAAAGTGATTCAATGGCAACGGTTACTTCTTGAAAAGGTCGAGTTTGAAAATTTATTTTGCGATCGCCAATCGATGTAGCTTCAACTCTGACAGGAGTACCATCAGCAAGTTCTACTGTAATCATTTTGGTTTGGAGTTCCATGTTTATTTGACTGGATTACGCTGCTTTTATAGCACTTAAGTATAAATACTACCCATCATCCAAAACTGACTCCGCCCTGAAGCAGCGTGTCAGCACACTCAACGATCTCAATCAGCCTAACCCCCTCCGACGTTCATCGCCGCTAAAACAGCCTTCTGGCTGACATCTTTGTAAACTGTATCTAAATACTTCATTACCACATCAGCAGCAGTTACATTTGAGCTTGTTTCCTCAACATTTGCTAAGGGAATAGACCCCAATATATCTAAAATTGTTTCGCTACTTGCTGGTGCAATCACCACCAAAGAAGACTCTAGTGGTTCATTATATTGCCAAAAAGAGTCAATTTTTACAGAGTATTGATTGTGAGGAATTAACTCTTGAACATCAGGTTGTAGAGACGTTGCATCCGAAAGTTCTACATTTTTAGCACCACGTAACTTACGTAAATCGCTGATAATTTGCTCTTTGGTGCGTCCTCGCAATTGAAATAGTACAAACGGGTCTTCACTAAAGCGATCGCCCAACTGATAGTAAACCGCACCAACATGTTTGCAGGGATTAGCCTGATCGGGACAAGAACAATTGCTGTGGACGTCAGACAGTGTAAAAGGAAATAGCGACAGACCATTGTTCGTGAACACGTCTTCTATATTCTGCGGCATTTCCCCTGCTAATAGTTTAGCGGCAAAAATTGCTCGTTCTGACATCGTTTCAATCACATAACCCCACTGTTCATCACTAAAGGGGTCAAGTGAAAGGGAAACTTTATAAGGTTCTACTTCGCTACCTTGCACCTTAGCCAGTACCTTTGCACCTTTAAACTCAATGCTAAGGACATTTCCCTGACGGGCATAATTTCTAGCGCGTTCCAAACGTTTTTTAAAACGATAGGAATCTAACAAATCAAGCCAACGTTGTGACCACCATTCTCGACTTGCCTGAAGGGTATGATTTTCCATGTTGTTGGTTGTTAGTGGTTAGTTGTTAGTTGTTAGTGGTTAGTTGTTGGTTGTTAGTTGTTGGTTGTTAGTGGTTAGCTGTTAGTTGTTAGTGGTTAGTTGTTAGTGGTTAGTTGTTCTATTAGCAATTAGCAATTAGCAATTAGCAATTAGCAATTAGCAATTAGCAATTAGCAATTAACCATCTACATCTTCTTCAATTACTGCATTGCGGTCAAGTATTAATAAATTGCGGAGTTGGTCTGAGTCTAGTTCAGTTAGCCACTCTTCACCTGCACCTACGACTTGTTCAGCTAGTTGTTTTTTACTTTCAATCATGTCGTGAATTTTCTCTTCTAAAGTGCCTGTGCAGACAAATTTATGCACTTGTACGTTGCGTGTTTGACCAATACGAAATACTCTGTCTGTTGCCTGATTTTCTACTGCTGGATTCCACCATCTATCAAAGTGAAAAACATGATTTGCCCGTGTTAAATTGAGTCCGACGCCACCAGCTTTTAGTGACAATATCATGATCGGAGGTCCTTGAGGATCGTGTTGGAAACGGTCAATCATTTCCTCACGTTGTTTTTTACTAGTACTGCCATAGAAAAACAACGTTTCTCGCCCCAACTGTTTTTCTAAATATGGTTTTAGTAACTTACCCCACTCAGCAAATTGCGTGAAAATTAAAGCGCGATCACCCTCCGCTAAAGCTATCTCCAACATTTCCTGCAGGCGTTGGAGTTTACCAGAATGGTATGAGTCCAAGGAGTCTTGCTTTAAATACTGTACTGGGTGATTGCAAATTTGTTTTAACTTGACCAGTAAAGCTAAAATCATTCCCCGGCGTTGCAATCCTTCGGATCGATCAATTTCAGATAGAGACGCTTCTACCACTTGTTGATAAAGTTTTGCTTGTTCAGCACTCAAACCGCAAAACACTGTCATCTCCTGCTTTTCTGGCAAATCTTGAATGATTTCGCGGTCGGTTTTTAAGCGTCGTAGAATAAAGGGTTGCACTAATGAACGCAATTGACTTAACGAAGCAGCATCTCCATACTTTTCTATTGGCATGGCAAACCGCCGCTGAAAAAATTGCCGATTTCCCAAATATCCCGGATTGAGAAAATCTAAAATTGACCAAAGTTCTTGCAGTCTATTTTCTACAGGCGTTCCCGTCAAGGCAATGCGAAATGTAGATTCTAACTGCCGTACTGCCTGTGACTGCTTGCTCTCGTGATTTTTGACATTCTGCGCTTCATCCAAAACGATCATTTGCCAAGAAACGTTTTGCAATGACTTTAAATCCCGCTGAACCAACGAGTAACTCGTAATCACTAAATCGTGCTTTTTAGCTACTTCCGCAAACGCTTTACCTTTAGGGCGTTTGTCACCGTGATATTGCACCACTTTCAGCGTGGGAGCAAATTTCTTGACTTCCCGTTCCCAGTTTCCTAACACTGAAGTTGGGCAAACAAGTAGTGTTGGGTTTTCTAGAGATGACTGCTCTTTTAAATGTAGCAGAAAGGCGATGAATTCTATGGTGTTATGGCAAATAATATTGTTAGCGACAAAGTTGTGATGTTTGCTTACTTCAAAGTCGTAAACCCAACCTTCATACTCGACATCCTCAATACTTTCAATTTTGCAGTAAAAAACTTCCTGGTCGAGAAGGCGTTGCAAAGATCGTCGCGTTAGGCTTAACTGTTCTATATTTAAGCGGACATAGGCTTCCAGGGTTTGAGTTGTCCATTTTGAAGGTTTAATTAGCTGATACTGCTGTTGAGCTTCTCCACTGATAATACAGTTCATGCTAACTAATACCCGCTCCAAACTTTCCCTGGAAAATTGCTGCGATCCATTAATATAAACAGTATTATGCATTCCGAAATGCCGCAACGGTAGCCCCGTTGTCCCCACTGTTTCGGCAACGATATCAGAAGCGGGAATTCCCTCAACGTTTGTGTTGCTCACCCGTTGACAAATTTCTTCTAACTTGCGCTGTTTTTCTGGGTAGCTAAAGCCAATTTCTTGCAAAAATCTCCGGGCAGAATTTCCTCCAATCACACCAATGTAGTAGGTGCGTAAAGTACGGGTGCCATTAGTGGCACACTTCTGCTTGGGCGATATTCGCAACCAAATACTGAAGCGTCGTAGCAGTGCAGAGAGTTGCTGAATCAAGAGCGGTGAAGCTGTAGCAATCTCGATACTCCTCATACTAGAAATAACAGCAGACTCAGCATCGAAATAGTTTTGTAAAAAGATCCGCACACTATCCAAGTCTGCCTGCATGATGAAGGGTGGAATAGATTTTTCTGCTGACAGTTTACCCCAAACGTAACCCTTAGCTTGTAGGAATCTTCGATAGGCTTGGCTGCTAACTCGAAGACAAGGGACTCGACTAGGGAAGGTGCAAATACTGGGATTGTTAATCTTAAGGTTATGGCGATCGCCAATACGCTGGAGTGTCATTCGTAAATCCTCCAAACGGTTGGTGTCTTTTTGGGATATTGTGACAGTTCCCCAATTAGCCAGTTCATGCCCTTCGGCAATCTGCCAAGCAAGAAACTTGACCAAATCAGGGTCTTCTGGTTTTCCAACACATAGCATTTTGGCTGGCACACAGACGTAATCACCCACTTTTAGGTCATTTGTCCAACCTTTATTAGTGAGCAGCTTATGGCGACGGGTGATGGTGATACTGCTACCGTCTTGCAGCATAACTTTTCGCAATTTCTCCCGAACGTGCTGCCGATACAATTTCTGGATGGGAGCTTGCACAATTTTGCCAGTTTTCTCATCTATGGAATTTACCACTAATTCCTCAGTTGGGTCAGCCCACAATCCCTCACCGTCAAATTTTGTGTCTCCAGCATAGGTTTGCCAAATTTCTTCTGCTGGGGAGAGTTTTCCATTTATGGATATTAGTGTATCTTTTGATACACATTTACCCAGTCCCATATCGTCTGCCAGACACGCGCCCAAACCCCAACGTTCTAAAAAGGCAAGCCAAGCAACTCCTCGTTCTTGATAAGGTCGCAGCGTTCCTTGGAAACTTGCTGGTGCTTTTAAAGGAGCGATCGCCTGATTATCGGAGAGTGTATTAATTAACTCCTGCAATGCCCCAGACGCCTCAAAACTGACCACTGGTAATTTTTCAATCGTCTGGGTGTCGCCCTTACTAAGTCGCAAAGCATCTTCTAAAGAAAGCGCCATTTGCTCTTTACGAGAAGCAAAAAAGGCAAGTGCCGTCTTAATATCTTGAGGGCGTAATTCCACCCACTCGCCGTTAATTTCCACCAGTGGACTATTTAACGCCACAAGTCTGTCAAACTCTGCCTTAGAAAGAGTTTGCCCACCAATTGCCAATTCCCACTGAAAATTTAACAGGCTTTGCAAACCTAAGCTGACCTGCTTTTTCTTTGATGTTTGGGCAGTGATTTTCAAACCCAAACGGTTTGCCCATCCCTCACGGTTCGCTAAACTGTCCGGCAAAACCACTCCCAACCCACTATCTTCAAACCGCCACGCCACGGACTTGATAAACTCATAAGCTTGCAATGGATTGATCTGACTTTCTTGGGGATATGAGGTTTCTAAGCTGGGTACAATTGGTGGATACAATCGCGAAGCCAATCCCAAACCCCGCAAAAACATTTCTTGGGGCTGTTCAATTGTCCGGTTTTGATAAACAAATCTCTCCACTGGGTGGTTCCAAATCGTTGCTGCATCCACCAAAAACTCTGGATCGTTAGTCGCTTGCAGGAAATATGCCAAAGTCCAATCCGTTTTTCCCAACTCTGGGGGACGCAACTGAAAACAGGTACGAAACAGGCTGATCGTAGCTAGTTCATACTGCAACGGCATAGTCCAAGCCTTCAGCGCCGCCTCTAGTCGTTCTACCTCAAACGGATCGGCATTGATTGTGTTATTGCGGTTTTCAGTGGCATCTGTTTTAGGTGAATCTTGATCGGGGATTGAAATAGATGCAGATGTTAAAGAATGCAACCACTGCCGCACCGCAGATGGTAACGCCATGACCCTTGTTTCTACTAAAAGCTGGGAACCCACCATTGTTCGTACTTGGGCATCGATCGTACTGTTGAGAAATCCCAGCAGCAATTCTTGGGGTTCAAGTGGCAAGTCCACTGATAGGTAAGGGGATGAGGGAGTGGGGGA
>CAXTSI010000203.1:0-14696 GCA_964246695.1 uncultured bacterium | reverse complement strand
CCTTAGCCATACATCCCTAGTTTCTAGGGGTTCCTGCTCAGAACGAGCCGCACTCCTTCTGAAACTGCACCTCAGCAAAAAAGACAATTCTGGGCTTTGTTCCCTCTGGAGGTAAAAACACACCATCGATACGAAAGCCGGTTTCCTTCACCTCAACCGACTCAAATCGATAGTTTTGCGCTTGTTGAGGAGGGTGATCAACCAGTTCAAAAAGTAATCCAGGAAAGCGCTTAAAAATCTGATAATAAATGGAGTCTCGTTTCACTAAAATATCCTAAAATTTGTTCGTTATCAACTATTTACTCGCAAGTTATACTAACACCCCCATATATCGTATTCGGCACTCAGGTCAACTTACGACTGTTTCTTCTTAATGCCCAGTGCCTTCTCAATCCGCTGCAGTTTCACAGTAGCATAACCCGACTGTTCACTTGCGTAATCAAGTTAAGGTTTTGTCCATTTACCCAAACGTTGGGTTGTTGAGAGAACTAATGGAATTGCTTAATTGGTATCGGCGCTGAGCAAAGACTATGAAAGATTACCAGAAACCTCTGAGACTTTTATCTATATCGCCATGATTCGTATTATGGTCAGGCGGCTCGCATGATTTTTAACTGGATTTCGACTTTTCAAATATCCTCTAATTGCTAATTGTTAATTGTTAATTGCAAACAACAACTAACAACTAACAACTAACAACTAACAACCAACAACCAACAATTTAAATTATCGTTTTTAAATGTTCCACCAACTGCTGTGTTTGCATCACACCCTCAATGCGATCGACTGGCTGACCCTGCTTAAATACTACCAGCGTTGGTAAGGCTTCAATTCCATACCGAGTTGCCAATTCCGGGTATTTTTCAGTATCAATTTTGACAACTCGCACTCTTCCGTGGAGGTGAGTGTTGACTTGCTCTAAAATCGGAGCCATCATCTGACAAGGACCACACCAGTCAGCGTAAAAATCTACTAACACAGGGACATCAGAAGCAGACAGCATCTCTTCAAAGCTATTAAATTGCTTTTTTGTAGACATGTGACACGCACCAGTTTTCTATTGTTCGATTTCCATAGTAATTCGTGGCAATGTTAATAGGTGCATTTTCTACCTAATTTCAAATGATATATAGCAATATATAATATATGTTGGTATATTACTTGCCGGCGCGCAGATGCAGAAAAACACAAGTGTGACATTGGGTGAGCATTTTGAGGCGTTTATCAATCGCCAGGTAGAATGTGGGCGTTTTGCTGACCTGAAGTGAAGCTATCCGTGCCGGCTTACGGTTACCAATGACTTATTATATGGACCCTCACCCCGCCCTCTGGGCACCCCTCTCCCAAGCATGGGAGAGGGGACGGGGGCATCGGTCGGTATATCGTAACTGTTTATACGGACATGATATTACTTCCAGTTTTCATCTGTTGGCACACTCGCCTACCCGCTTGTCGTGCCTGTGTTGATTTTCGTGACGGATATCGAAAATATCACATCGGGCGGCATTTAATTTTTTATTGTGAATGAAAAATAATTACGAATGATGAATTACGTTAGCGTTAGCGTTAGCGTTAGCCGGTACTCCGGCGTCAGCGTTAGCGTTAGCGTTAGCCGGTACTCCGGCGGAGCGCGATCTTCGAGGAACGAGCGTCGGCACGAGCGTCACTGCGAATTTTTAATTTTTTACCCTAATTCACAAAAGGATTTTCGATTTTTAGTCCAGCAATTCCTTGAAAATCACTAACATTTCTTGTCACTAAAAATGCGGATTGATTGAGTGCAGTTGCCGCAATAATTGCATCGGGGAGCTTTATTTTATATCGTCGTTTTAACTGGATAGTCTGGTCTTGAATCTCTCGCGACAATGGAACCGAGCTAAACTGCGATAGTAAATCTTCCATAGACTGCTCCTCCTCTTCTGATAAGCCGGAAAAACTAAGCAACTCTATGCGGACAATCGGTGACACCAGAACATCATGTAAATTCAGAAAATCTTCTGTAAATAATGAATTAACTGTTGGCTCATCGGCAAGATAGTAGATAAAAATATTTGTATCATAAAGATATCTCAAGAGTTCCACTCCTGACGAAGAGTTTCCAAATGAGTAAGAATTGCTTCTTTCTTATCCTTTAAAATTCCTTTAGCTTTAGTAATTTTTTCATAGTCCTTTCTCCAATGTAACAGCATTGACTCTGGTACATCTATCGTAATTGAATCTTCATCCTGAGATACAAGATAATGTCTTGGTATTTTGATTAGTGGCACAGTTTTTTCTCCTAATATTCCTAATTATATAGCCATCCTAAATGATTCCTGAACGGAGAGAAACCCGGTTTCTTAAAGAAACCGGGTTTCTGAAGCTTGAGATGTTCGGATCTCAAATAGGATTGCTATATGGGGATAAGCAACTTTTCCGGTTTACAAAAAAATCTAAAGCAGTGATACCCCTCAAAACCCAATTACCGAGATAGCCTTCTTCCTTTGTGGGGTCACTTCCAAATACCGCTGCAATATCCCCAAGTCATTAGACATCTCCGAAAATGATTGTAGAACTTTCGCGCTCTACGTCTCTACAAGGGTTTCAGACAACGAATAATTAAATTCGGTCGATGTCTATTGTGTCCTGAAATTTCTTGGATATGCCGCAACTATAAACCTTGCTTTAGAGTACGAGGACTTTTAGCAGCAACGCCAAAAATCTGATAAATTTTAACTCAGAATCACCCTATGATAATTAGCGCGGTGAAACAGTAATGAGGAATACTGATGGAACTATTGCCAGAAAGCTTGCAAAATTTACGTGACAAAGTAGCAATTGTCACAGGTGCATCACGAGGAATTGGACGAGCGATCGCACAAGAATTGGCAACATTGGGAGCGAACGTAGTTGTCAACTATGCCAGTTCTACTCATGCAGCCCAAGAAGTCGTCGAGACAATTACAACAGCCGGAGGAAGTGCGATCGCGCTGCAAGCTGATGTTTCCAAAGTGGATCAAGTAGAAGCTTTGCTCTCTCAGGTGATGGAAAAGTTTAATCGCGTTGATATCTTGGTTAACAATGCAGGTATTACCCGCGATACGTTACTTTTGCGGATGAAGCTAGAAGACTGGCAAGACGTAATTGATCTCAACCTGACTGGTGTGTTCTTGTGTACCCGCGCCGTCAGTAAAATCATGCTGAAGCAACGTTCTGGGCGGATGATCAACATTACCTCTGTCGCCGGACTTATAGGTAATCCCGGACAAGCTAACTACAGCGCCGCCAAAGCAGGCGTCATCGGCTTTACCAAAACTATTGCTAAAGAATTAGCTTCTCGCGGCATCACAGTTAACGCCGTCGCCCCAGGCTTTATCACCACCGACATGACAAGCAATATTAACGCCGAAGAAATTCTCAAATACATCCCCTTAAATCGCTACGGTCAACCCGAAGAAGTCGCTGGGATGGTACGCTTCCTCGCCGCCGATCCCGCCGCCGCCTATATCACTGGACAAGTGTTTAACGTCGATGGCGGAATGGTGATGGCATAATTGTCGCAAAGCGACAATTAAAAATTAAAAATTAAAAATTAAAAATTTTAAATCTTTAATTTTTAATTTTTAATTTTTAATTTTTCTTCACGCTGCTCTTATCCTTTGCCAAACAGTGAAGCTCAAAAGTATAATTATGCCAATGGTGGTAGCAAGCATTTGTACAAAGGTTAAGTTTTGTATTCTCATTGCCAGCAAGTTGCAAACCAAGGTAATTGACCAAAGTATTATTGCAGCGTGCCGCTGAGATAAACCCCAAGCTAGCAGGCGATGATGTAGGTGGTCTTTACCAGGGGTACTCATGGGGTTTTTCCCTGCCATCAGTCGCCGGATGACTACTTGCGTGGTGTCCAACACTGGTAATAGGAGAAATAAAACCGGAGGTACTAAGGCGAAGATTGTGGTGACTTGGAGTTTTCCTAAAATACTAGTAGCCGCTAATACATAACCGAAAAAGTATGCTCCGGCATCACCCATGATAATCTGTGAGGGGTGGAAGTTGTGGCGCAAAAAGCCCAAGGCTGCACCTCCCAATGCTGCCAGAACTAACGTCGCTGCTGCACGGTTAGGAAACTGGGCTGAAACAGCTAACAAACTTAGGGCGGTGATAAAGCCTACGCCTCCTACCAAACCGTCTATACCATCCATCAAGTTGATGGCGTTGGTAATTCCGACTACCCACAATACTGTCAGTGATATTGACAGTATTGTGTCAAATGGTGTGCCCAAAGTGACTTTGAAGCCGATACCATTAGCAACGAGCAAAAGCGCCGTGAGTACCTGAATCAACATCCGAAAAGAGGGAGGTAAGCCATACTGGTCGTCGATAAAGCCGACAAGAACTAGTATCGAACCACCTAGTAGAATAGTTAACACTTGAGCTAATACGTTTTGGAGTTCGATTGGTCGTAACAGACTAGCTAGTACTACTGCCGCCATCACTCCCGCGTAAATAGCCAAACCCCCTGCATTAGGCAAAGGTTCTTTATTCAGCCGCCGTGCGTTTGGCTGGTCAGCCCAACCTACCCGCAAGGCAAACTTACGTACAGCCGGAATCAAATACCACGTTACAACACAAGCCAACAGAAATGTAAATACTACCGCTAACCAGCCGGAACCGCTAGGGTCAGCAATACCGAGAGACTGAAGGAAGCCATATATATTCATCTCTCGCTTCACCTACCACTGCTAATGGTTATAAACATTAACTGTATATTAATCAATTTTTTCCAATCCAGATATAATCTCTTAAGCTTAAGGTATTAGCACTCTAGACCGGTGAGTGCTAAATTATCTAATGGAAGTGCTGGAAAACTGACACATGTCTAAAATCGTTACATTTAATGAAGATTCTCGGCGGGCGTTAGAACGGGGCATCAACGCCCTAGCCGATGCCGTAAAAATCACCTTGGGTCCAAAAGGGCGCAACGTTCTTCTAGAAAAAAAATTTGGTGCTCCTCAAATTGTCAACGATGGTATCACCGTTGCCAAGGAAATTGAACTAGAAGATCCCTTAGAAAACACTGGCGCAAGACTAATTCAGGAAGTGGCGTCAAAAACTAAAGATGTCGCAGGAGATGGCACCACCACCGCTACTGTATTAGCACAGGCGTTGATTCGAGAAGGTTTGAAGAACGTTGCTGCAGGTACTAACCCCATCAGCTTGAAGCGGGGAATCGACAAAACCGTGGAAGCGTTGGTGAAAGAAATTGCCGCAGTGGCGAAGCCAGTGTCCGGAAGTGCGATCGCCCAAGTAGCCACCGTATCAGCTGGTAACGACGAAGAAGTCGGCAACATGCTAGCGGAAGCGATGGAAAAAGTCACCAAAGACGGTGTCATTACCGTTGAAGAATCTAAGTCGCTGACAACGGATTTGGAAGTCGTTGAGGGGATGCAGCTTGATCGGGGTTACATTTCCCCCTACTTCATCACCAACAACGAGCGGATGACAGTAGAATTTGAAAATGTCCGCATCCTGATTACTGACAAGAAAATCAGCAGCATCCAGGATTTGATCCCGGTGTTAGAAAAGGTCGCCCGTTTGGGTCAACCCTTACTAATTATTGCTGAAGATGTGGAAGGTGAAGCCTTGGCAACTTTGGTGGTGAACAAAGCGCGAGGTGTGCTGACAGTGGCTGCTATTAAAGCCCCTGGATTTGGCGATCGCCGCAAAGCACTGTTGGAAGACATTGCCATTCTTACCAATGGACAGTTAATTTCTGAAGAAATCGGCTTAAGCTTAGATACCGCTGCTTTAGAAATGCTGGGAACTGCCCGGAGAGTCACAATCGATAAAGAAAACACCACTATCGTTGCTGGCGGTGACAACCGGGGAGACGTGCAAAAACGAGTTGCCCAAATTCGCAAGCAACTAGAAGAAACCGATTCGGAATACGATCAAGAAAAACTGCAAGAACGCATCGCCAAGCTAGCTGGTGGAGTTGCGGTAATTAAAGTCGGTGCGGCGACAGAAACCGAACTCAAAGACCGCAAACTGCGCATTGAAGACGCCCTCAACGCTACCAAAGCTGCTGTAGAAGAAGGTATCGTTCCTGGTGGTGGTGCGACACTAATTTACTTGGCAAAGAAGATAGCGGAAATTAAAAACAAACTCGACACCGAAGAAAAGATTGGTGCTGATATTTTGGCACGTGCCCTCGAAGCCCCCTTGCGGCAAATCGCCGACAATGCTGGTGTAGAAGGTTCTGTGATTGTCGCCAGAGTGCAGGAAACCGATTTAAACATCGGCTACAACGCTGCTACCGGAGAATTTGAAGACTTAATTGCCGCTGGGATCATTGACCCTGCCAAAGTTGTGCGTTCTGCTTTGCAAAACGCCGCATCGATCGCTGGTATGGTTTTAACCACCGAAGCCCTCGTGGTTGAAAGACCAGAGAAGAAATCTGCTGGTGGCGCCCCTGACATGGGCGGCATGGGCGGCATGGGCGGCATGGGCGGCATGGGCGGTATGGGTATGATGTAATTGTTAGTTGTTAGTTGTTGGTTGTTAGTTGTTAGTTGTTAGTTGTTGGTTGTTGGTTGTTGGTTGTTAGTTGTATTTTCTACTAACTACTAACAATTAACCAATAAGCACTAACAATTAACCACTAACCAATAACCACTAACAATTTCTAAATTGCCAAGTTTTCCTTTGCCCATAGGGCGGTTTGGGTGCAGTTACATAGCCCCAGCCGCCTTAAAATTTGAGTAATCTATTATGTACATATTTTAAATATGAATTATAAATAATATACAGGAATCCTAAATCATTCATGAAAAATTTTAAGTAGTGTAGTAGGGTGGGCACTGCCCACCAGATTCCTGTAAAGGTGGGCATTGCCCACCCTACGTATATTTCAAAAATCAAATATGATTTCTATATGAATTACGAATAAATACTAAGTTTTTGTGTTTTTATAGCACAAAATAATGTTTTATTTTAATTTTAAACTGTTAAGTATCGCTCCAGATACCCTAAAAGTACTTTCTTCATCTCCTCCATAATTTGCGGCGCTGAATCAGGATTGAGTAACGCTAAGGTTTGCAGTGTACTGACGATTTCAAACACAATCTTGGCGATTAAGTGACTGTTTACAGAGGTAAGTTTGGGATTATAACGAATAAAGAAATTGCTATGTTCTTCGATAATCAGACGGTTGTGTTCATTGTTGACTGCTTGAATTTCTGGTAGCGAACGTAGCGCGACTGCAATTACCAAAAACCCTGGATGATCAATATAAAACTGATGGAATACATCAACGGTTTGGTCAATATAAGCCGCTAGGGGTAATTTTAGTGTTGCTGATGAATGGTGTTGTCGAAAGAGTTGTTGAATTTGCTGAGTGTAGCGAGCAAACAGAGCAATTGCGATCGCCATCTTACTGGGAAAAAACTGATACAGCGAACCAATGGGAATCTCGGCACGGGCTGCTATTTCTTTTGTTGTCGCCGCCTCATACCCTCCCTTAATAAATAACGTTTCTGCCGCATCCAAAATTCGATTGACTCGTTCTTGAGAGCGAGTTTGCTGGGGTTGGCGGCGCATCTGACCACGAATTTCTGATTCTGGTAGATTCATGACATCGACAAAACATGAGGACTGCTCATATTATAAAAATATGAGCAGTCCTCATATTTTAGGGGGGATAAACAATGAGAGATAAAAGAATTGTCATTGCGACCATCGGCTCCCTTGGTGACGTACATCCAGCAATGGCTTTAGCGGTGGGGCTGCAAGCACGAGGACATCAGGTGACTTTGGCGACTATGGAGGTGTATAGAAACAAGATTGAGCAAGCTGGGATTAACTTCCATCCCCTTCGTCCTAATTTGCCGGATGACCAAGAACTTAACCAAAGGATGATGCACCCTGTAAAAGGACCAGAAGTTGTGTTTCGCGAAGTTATCTTGCCAGCATCGCGAGAAACTTATATTGATTTGATGGATGCCGTTGCAGGTTCTGATTTGCTGATCGCTGGTGAACTGATCTTCCCAGCTTCCCTTGTTTCCGAAAAAACAGGTATTCCTTGGATTTGCTACATCCTACAACCTGCATCATTCTTCTCTATCTACGACCCGCCTGTTTTGACAGCTGCTCCTTACTTAGCTCAGTTCCGCTTTTTGGGACCTTGGGCTGTGAAGTTGTTCAAGCAATTAGCTAAATTTATCAGCCGTTCTTGGAATGAACCAATTTGGCAACTTCGCAAGGATAATGGGCTTTCTTATGACCCATATCCTATATTTGAAGGGAAATTTTCACCGGTGTTGGTACTAGCTTTATTTTCATCAGTTCTGGGCGATCGCCAACCTGACTGGCCCCCGCAAACACAAATTACTGGTTTTACATTTTACGATCGCCTTTCACCCGGTAGTGGTTTAGCTCCTGAACTGGAAGATTTCTTAGCTACTGGGGAAGCCCCTATAGTTTTTACCCTTGGTTCAGCAGCCGTAAAAACCGCCGGAAATTTTTATACTGAAAGTCTAGAAGCAGCCAAGCAACTGGGTTATCGGGCAGTGTTTTTGGTGGGTGATAGTAAATTGAAAAATTTGCCGAATGGGATGATAGCAGTTGATTATGCACCCTACTCAGAACTATTTCCCCGTGCATCTGCGGTTGTTCATCAAGGAGGTGTAGGAACAACAGCCCAAGCTTTGCGTGCTGGTGTACCGATGTTAGTAGTGCCGTATAGCCACGACCAACCAGATAATGCAGCTAGAATCATGCGACTGGGTGTCGGAAGAACTATTAACAGGAGAAAATATCAGCGAAATCACGTAATGAATGAGTTACGAATACTGTTGAGTAATTCCAAATACAAAGCTAAGGCTGCGGAAATTAGGCAAATTCTTAAAACTGAAGATGGAGTTAGAACTGCTTGTGATGCAATCGAGTTGAGTTTAATTAATGTTGGTTGTTTGAGTCGGTAGAGGATGAAGATTGGGCAAGTCTATCAATTTCTGCTACTAGTAACTGTTCGCGTTGTTCGAGGTATGCAAGGTCTTCTAATAGTTTTTGTTTGCTTTGGCGTACTTTTTCTAGATGACAGTGATAATAGTTTTTATCAAGGAGATTGTTGACTCGCCTTTCTTGTTCTGACTCTGACATGATACCCGCGAAAGCGTATTTTTCTAGTTCATATATTTCCTCTTGCCATTTGAGTAATTCTTCTGTAGTTTTTAGTTTTTTAATTTCCTGTGTCATGGTGGTCTTCCCTTAATTGCTGCTGTCTTGTTAAAAACTCTTGTGCTGCATCAAGAGTAAGTATCATTTCTCCCGAACCGTCCGTTTCTATAAATCCGATTTTTCTGTAGAATGGGCGAACGCTGGGTATCGTCATTGCTTTAACGATACCATTGAACTGAAGGCGTTGACTCTCACGTACTAATTCTTCAATTAGCGAGGTAGCACTCCCTTTTGTGGTTTCTGGTTGTGGATGGGTGATCGTATTCCACGGTGCGTTGGTTAGACTTTCGATCGCCAAGCCTGTATAACGTTGGTCATCAATGTAGATTTGTGCTACTTCAATGATGCACGCGGATTGTAGTATTCCTTGAGTATCTTTTACGCCTCTAAAATCATCGCGTCTGTTTATTAAAACCTCATAAGCGTGCTTCCACCTTCGCCATACAGTTGAAAAACGTAGTATTTTTAGCGTTTTCCTTATCTCCTTGGTAGTAGAGGTTGAGATACTCTTCGATTTTTCTGATCCATATAATTAATCCCTGTTGGATCTCAATTGTTGCTCCAATTATATACGAAAAGTTGTTCATCTATCTTCGGAAAAACGTTATGATATCATAATTAATAATAATAAATTTGGTTATTATACTCTACCCAAAGTGATGAAAGAGCGCTAATTACTCGGTCAACCCCTTCGGGGAAATCAAAAGTCACTCATTCAAAAGTAAGAACCAGCAAAATAAATTTAGGGGCTTGCAGGTCGCTTCGCTCCAAGTCAAAAGTCAAAAATCAAAAGTCAAAAGTAATTAATTCTTAATTTTGACTTATTACCTTAGCTTTTGACTTTCCCCGAAGGGGGCGGGGGCTTGTACCTTTTTTGTTCTTTTGACTTTTGAATGAGTGACTTTTGACTCTTGAGAAGCGACGGTCACCTTCTCAGCTATTTTTGTGATTGCAAAATCACGGGTTTTTGACAATTAGAAGTATAACCAGGTAAAACTGTTACCCCTGGTTGAGTTAACCGTAGCGTTAAAGAAAGTCGCACTTTACCGCTAGTATTACGTACTGAACGATGTACAAGGTTATCAGTAAATAGCACAAATTCACCAGGACGTAACACCACAGGAATGGCTTTTTTTGCAACTTCATCAGGGATTTCAAAAAAGTGATTACCACTAAAAGGATCGGTTCCTTTTATCTGGCAATCTTTCAAGTAAATATTAGGTATATACTCAAAACCATTATCTTCATTAACTTCTGTCAAAGCTATATAAGCATGGATAGTTTTACCATCTCCTTTCAGCAATTTAGGATAAGAGTCTTGATGCCAAAAAGGAATTAATTGCTGGGCGGGATAATTTACCCACAGTTCTGAACGCCATAATACTAAATTTTCTCCTAAATGTGCAGTTAGTTTTTCTAATAAATTTTTATCTTGACATAATTGCAAAATTACAGGTGAATCTAAATGTCTTTCCATGTAAAAATATCTTGTAAAACCTTGAAACAATATCATGAAAAACGACCCAACATCAAATCTAATAAATGATTTAGCTAGCTCAGTTAATAATATTTTTATTGGTAATTTTGGTAAGACTTTCTCAAAAATATGTTTCGTAATATCAGCTAGTTCATTACTGTTGAAAATCAGAGAGTTTGGTCCCCAAATACCATCAGTACCATCATAATTAATTTTATTTGTATTCTGATGTTGGTTGCAACCAGCCCATAGTAAACTACGTTCCCATAATTGCTGTGATAATTCTTGATTTTGTGCTACTTTAGGTAATGGGATTTCTTGAGTGTGACGATCTAAGAATTTTCCAGTAATATTTTGATAATCTGGGGAAGTAGTACAAACAAGGGTGCTATATGCTCCGGCTGACGGGGAAATACCTAAACCTAAATATTTACTGAGGCGATGCCATATAGTAATATTTGATTGCACAAAGCCTGGATGTATGGCGTTAACAGTAATTTGAGAATTATTTAATCGCTGAGAAAGTTCTTTTGTTAAGAGCAATAAACAGAGTTTAGAAACGGCATATAATTTTAGAAAATTTAACGGTGTTCTTTTAACTAATAAATCCCAGTCAATACCACTTGGAGATAATGCTAAATCTGACGCTATCATAATAATGCGACTAGGGGCAGATTTTTGCAACTTTTCTAGTAATAAATAAGTGAGCAAAAAATGACCTAAATAATTAGTTCCCCAAATCAGTTCAAAACCTTCTTTGGTTGTGCCTTTGCGGTTGAATATACCGGCATTGTTGACTAATATATGTAATGGTAAATTGTTTTCATTAAATAGTTTGACACAGTTACGAACTGAATCTAAAGAAGCTAGATCGAGGGGTAAAAATGTCACATTTTGATTTCCGGTAGTTTGGCGGATGTAGTCTACAGCTATTGCGGCTTTTTTTGCCGAACGACAGGCAATAAATACGTGATTGCCTAATTTTGCTAAACCTACAGCCGTCATTAAACCCACACCAGAGTTACCACCTGTAACCAGACAGACTTGCATAATTTACAATCTCTCAGTATTTGCTCACAGCCAGTTGCCAGAAACTATAGCAATCCGTGGAGGAGAGCGTGAATAATAAATGATGTTGTAGGGTGGGCAATGCCCACCAAACCTGCTACTGGTGGGCATTGCCCACCCTACAAAGAATTTCACAAATCAGATAGGACTGCTATATTAAGTAGGTCGAAAAAATAAATTATTATAGGTTCTTAGTTGCGCAAAGTGTGCTAAAGCACAACTACAAGCCTTTCTCCTCTATTTTATAAAAGTTTACATACTTGATATACTACAGACCTACTTAGGTAAAAGTACATGGCAAAAAAACGTCACCGTCTTCCTTTAACAGTAGAACAACCATACACAAAGGAATTCTATCACCAACCAGGGAGTGTACCAGGAACTATCATCGTTGATGAAAATGCGCCACCTCCAACAATTTTCTTGATTGACTATAACCCAACCAATGTCACCTCCAAGCAAATAAAAACGCCGGAGGAATGCGCTGTATATCTAAATACAGAATCTGTTTCTTGGGTGGATGTGCAGGGTTTGGGCAATGCAGATATTTTGCAAAGATTGGGTAAAGTTTTTGATTTGCATCCTTTGGTATTAGAAGATGTAGTCAATGTGGTAGAGCGTCCAAAACTAGAGGATCATGAAGACCAACTGTTGATCATAGCCCGGATGGTAGTGCCAACGGAAAGAGTCTGTGGCTTTCATAATGAGCAAGTAGGTTTTGTGTTGGGAAAAAATTATTTGCTCACAGTACAGGAGGAATCAGAGCATGATTGCTTTGATGGGGTAAGGGCGCGACTTCGGAACAACAAAGGCATCATTCGCAAGTATAGAGCCGATTATTTGGCTTATGCTTTATTAGATGCGGTTGTAGATGGTTTTTTCCCAGTGTTGGAACGTTATGGTGAGCGACTCGAAGAGTTAGAGGAAGAAGTCATGTTCAACCCTGACCAACAAACACTACAACAAATCTATCAAATTAGGAGAGAATTGCTGCAACTGCGTCGCGCCATATGGCCCCAGCGCGATGTGATTAATTCCTTGATTCGGGATGGCTATGAACTTATCAGTGAGGAGGTCAGAATTTACTTGCGAGACTGTTATGACCATGCGGTACAAGTGATGGATATGGTGGAAACTTACCGGGAACTAGCATCAGGGTTGATGGATGTTTATCTTTCAGCAGTAAATAACAGAATGAATGAAGTTATGAAACTGCTAACTGTAGTTTCCACGATTTTTATCCCGCTGACTTTTATGGCTGGGGTGTATGGTATGAATTTTGAGCATATGCCAGAGCTGAAATTTCCTTGGGGTTACCCAATTTGCTTGGCAGCTATGGCAGCGATCGCCATTGGGTTAGTATTCTTCTTTTGGCGACGAGGCTGGCTCGAAAATTCTTCGACAATTAAGCATGATTAAATATTTAAGATTGTCAGCATTCAGCTATTAGCAGTCAGCGGTCAGGACTCATTGCCGTACCGGGTGTGAACACTCAATATGATTGGCGTCACCAATAAGATTGATTCTGCTGATACCTGATGGCTGACGGCTGAATGCTTATTTAAAATCAGCACAGGAGGTTTATTTTCTAAGTTATGAGAAGCAGTGACAATAATTTAATTATGTTGACGCTTTATATAATCGGCGTCACTTATGTCTTTAATCAAATGGTGGAATCCATTGACGACCAAGTTAAGCTGGAATTCAATAAAGGGTCCGTCGCGGAACAACTTGGAGCGCAAAATCTCCAAGACAAGATTGCGATTAGTTTTTCAATTAAACCTTCATATTCAATTGAAGAGCCAAAAGAGTTGTCAATGAGTGTTGAAAACAAATCCCAAGATCTGGCGATATACGTTGACTGGGACAATAGCGCTATTGAGGAATTTGACGGGACTTCGCGGCGAGTCATTCGGAAATCACCAGACTTAATACGCGACTTAGGTGTACCCCAAATTCCTAGTCTGATTGTTCCTGGTAAAACACTTAGAGAAGCAGTCATATCTGAAAATGTTTTACAGCGTGACAAGGAATCTGGAACATACTCAGCAAAAAAGCCAGTTGCCAATATCCTTGCGTGGAAAACAAGCCCCGTCAGGGCGCAAAGAATACAGTACAACGAATTTAATGACAGAAAACGCACTTTTGAATTTTCGCTCTTATTGGTACTGCGGCTAGCTGAAACAAACCTAGGTATAGCTCCAGGTAGAGATACTCCTCCCCTATGCATTATCAAGTGTCCTTTCACAGTCAGAAAACTACCTTGGACGTATGCTTTACCTTGGAACAAGAGAAGGTAGAGCAGATGTTAACACGCTTTGGTCATCCAAGACTACACTAAATATTAGGAGAGAGTAGGCGCAGGCGGTTGCAGGTCAGTCTCATTGAGACTGGTTTGAGGAAAGTCCGGGCTCCCGAAAGACCAAACTTGCTGGGTAACGCCCAGTGCGAGCGATCGTGAGGATAGTGCCACAGAAAGATACCGCCAGGACAATTAAAAATTAAAAATTAAAAATGTAAAATGAATAATTTTTAATTTTTAATTTTGCATTTTTAATTGATCCTGGTAAGGGTGCAAAGGTGCGGTAAGAGCGCACCAGCAGTGTCGAGAGGCGCTGGCTCGGTAAACCCCGGTTGGGAGCAAGGCGAAAGGAACTACGGTTGGTCTTTTACCAGTTCCGTTATTTAAGAGCCGCTAGAGGTGTCTGGTAACAGGCGTCGGAGATAGATAACTGCCCTCACCTTGTCTAGATGTAGCATGCTACGTCAAGACAATTTGAGAACAGAACCCGGCTTATGTCTTGCTCTCTCCTTATTTTTGTCAATTGTCAATTGCTAATTGCTAATTGCTAATTGCTAATTGCTAATTGCTAATTGCTAAATGCTAATTGCTAATTGCTAATTGCTAATTGCTAATTGCTAATTGCTAATTGCT
>CAXTSI010000202.1:0-14698 GCA_964246695.1 uncultured bacterium | reverse complement strand
GCGGCTACACAGACAAAACCCGCCTTCGCGGGTTTCAAACCCTTGATTTTCCGTGAGTCCGCGTAGGCGGTGAGTCCAGCCCTGAAGGAGGGTTTCCCTCCGTAGGGGACTGGCGAACCCGAAGGGACTTGGTTTGTATAGCCGCGAATTCTATTCGTTAGGGGTTGGTGCAAGATCTGAGATAATTTATTTGTTGGAGTTCCCTTAACTCCCTCGACTACTCTAGAAACAAGAGTCATAGTGAAATTATTTTACTAATGAGGAATAAAATATGCAACTAGAAGATTATTTCGACTTTTTAGCACCGAACGATATTCGGATCAAAGGAACGCGGGTTGGGATCGAGAGTATTCTCTATGAGTATATTCATCGCAAGCTTAGTCCAGAGGAAATTGTCCCGAAGTTTCGGACTGTGACTTTGGAGCAAGTTTACGCCACAATTTTGTATTACTTGCACAACAAGGAAGAGGTTGGTAAATATTTTGCTGATTGGCTGGAATGGAGTCATCAGCAACGAAAGGCGCAAGAAATGAATCCTCATCCTGGAATTATTAAGTTGCGATCGCGCATAGCAAAGTATGGACGCGATCCAGAAGTTTATAAAGCACTTCGCGCAGCTGGCGTACTCAGTTCAGGTAAAAGCACAACACAAATAGCTCAAACAAGTCACGATGATTCGCTATCTGATGGATGAGAATGTAGATCCAGTTTACCAAACTCAACTCCTTAGGCTTGAGCCTGATTTAGTAGTTTGGGCTGTTGGTGATGAGGGCGCTCCTCTAAAAGGTACTCTCGATCCAGAGATTCTCATCTGGTGTGAGGAGCATGGCTTTATTTTAGTGACGAACAACCGTACATCTATGCCACCACATCTTGCTGAGCATTTGGCTCAATGTCGTCATGTGCCTGGAATTTTTATTCTAAATCCCAGTATGAGTGTAGGTGAAACAATTGAGGAGTTGATTTTAATTGCCCAAGCATCACGAGATGACGAATATCAGGACTATATCACTCATCTGCCGCTTAAATAGTAAAAAGTAAGGTAAAGTTAGAGTTAATTTATCAATTCAATTGTCAGCGACTCACGGTGCTTTGCTCAACTTACCAAACTAACATGGCTAAACCGTATGTCAGTGATTATACTGCTGTTACTACCTGGCTAATGGTGGTAGAGTCTATTAAAATAGAGTCATAATTTTTCCTTCGGAATAGTTCGATTTACAGAAGTCAAATCTGAGCGATTCTGAGAAGATTAAATAGAGTAACAACCGTTGCTCCAAACAGCAAGCGTGAAAAATCAAGTTTAACGGTGCTAAACATTTTTGGCGTTGCTGAATACAGGTATGAATTGCCCTCATCCCCAACCCTTCTCCCTCTTGGGAGAAGGGAGCTAAATTCTTTCCCCTCTCCCAAGAGGGAGAGGGTTAGGGTGAGGGTCAATGGTTTGGCAATATTCCAAAATCATTCCTCAATTCAGCAACGCCACATTTTTTTTCACCAAAGCAATAAGTTTTAGTTATTTTCCTGGTTATTTGCAACTTAGAAGGGCTGTGTACTGTAGTAGAGTTAACTAACATTATGAAGAAAAAAATCCTCGCTACCGCACCACTGCTGATAATCACAGGACTAACAGGGACAGGTTTTCTCGAGTCTGCACAAGCCACTCAAGTAGTAGAAAATTCTCTCAAAAAAGAACTCACCTTTCAAGACTCCAGTAGCAGTGGCGGTCATGATTTGGCGGGAATACTGATTGCAGTAGGAGTTATCTTAGCCTTGGGCAGCACGGTCAGTGTATTTTGTAAAGCGCCTAATGTGGACAAGCCTTCTTCAAAGACGGCAAATCAGCATCCAGAATCTATTGCTATTGAAGATACCACATCTAGTAATAAACAGATTGCTCCGGCTGCATACGTTGAAATTGCTCATACCTCCTTTCGACAAGGAGATGTTCAAAGAGCGATCGCTCAATTAAATAGTGCAATTCGTGTTCATCCCCACGAGGCTAACCTTTACACCGAAAGGGCTAACTTTCGCCGCAGAAATTTAGGCGATCGACTTGGTGCACTTGAGGATTACACCCAGGCGATTAATCTCCATCCTGATAATGCTCTATTATACCTTTGGCGCAGTCAGCTTTACTATGAAATCGGGGATCAGTTAAAAGCAATGGCAGACCATAACACAGCTACTCGTCTTGCCCCTCAAGATACCATGTATCACCTTTTCCCAACCCATGTAAACTCAGTCAATCGCTTCGCTCAAATTAAAAATTAAAAATTAAAAATTAAAAATTAATACCCCATGTCGCGCATCCAGGGGAACCTAAATCAAGGAACCTGTACCCAACGCCCGCAATTCAAAATTATTTCTTAAATTTTGAATGAGCGAATTCAAAAAATGGTCAGACGCTGAGTGCTTCTGCTGTTTCACCGTTTAGGGCAGGTAGCAGGAGTAGACCCCAAACCAGTGGCACCTGACGCAGAAGAGATGAGAGTGACTTCGCCTTTGCCGTTGAACACCCAACCAGTAGCAGGCACAATTGCACCTGTATGATTGTTATCCAGGTGCGTGGTAGTGACATTTTGGGAGTGCTGTGCCGTAGTCCGGGGAAATTACCAGTATTAGGATCGGTGGTAAGTGTAGAAGCCCTCAGATCTCCAGACTGAAAAGATAGAGGACTGAGATGTGTGTCTGGATTACCACTATCTGTAAAGTTTTGAATAGCTTCTGGGAACTCTCCTTGATCGGAATCTGGGCTGTTCGTATTCTCAACAGAGGTATCCAAAGAAAAATTAATAATAACATCTGACTGAACATTCGAGTTCCCAGAACTTCGCAAGAGCGGTGGTATCGCTCCAAAGAAAGCTCTGCACCTTTTGGGCATCGCTCTGAAACAGAACCCATGCCACATTGACCAGAAGCGGAAACCACGCCCCTACGTTGCCGGACTCATACTTAAATATTTCTGTCAATGCGTAAGTCTTATTATCTTAACTGAACAGTATTGACTTTTGCCCGATCTTGGACTTTCCAAATATTTTCCCCCGTTGCATTATTTAAACATTGAGTAGAGGTTCCTCCTCCTAAAGGAATATTTTTCCAATGGTTCGGCAAAAAGTGACCAGTTTCTGGGAATATATCGTAAGTATTATCTCTATCACTCCAAGTCGGAATTTGCTCAATTTCTGGTCATAAGTCAGATGACTGAAATATCGTAGGGAGACATAACTCTCAATGACTCAAAGCAGGAAGCAAGGATGCTATTGGTTGGGGCTAGTGGTGCTTTTGGGGGTGTTTGGCGCGATCGCATCGGCAGTGGATGCCGCCCTGGGCCAACAAGTAGTACCTGATGCCACCCTACCGCTTAATGCGACACCATCAGACATATTCCGCCGACCCCAGCAAGAAAATCCGCCCATCGCACCCGAAACACCTCCAGTCATCCCACCTCCAGAAAAGTTAATTCCATCTCCTCCCTCAACTCCTCCCACTCCCCAAGCCCCTAGTGAGTTTCCCGGAACCATCAAAGTCTCTCGCTTTGATGTGGTTGGCAACTCTGTATTCAGCCCCAAACAGTTAGCTAAAGCAACTGAAAAATTTACTAATAAACCGATTACCTTTGCTGAACTGCTACAGGCTTCTGAAGCAATTACCCAACTCTACCGCGAAAAAGGTTACGTAACCTCTGGGGCTTTCATTCCCGCCAATCAAACCTTCAACAAAGAAGGAAGTGTCATCAAAATTCAGGTAGTGGAAGGTAGCTTAGAAAGTATCCAGGTTAGAGGTTTGAAGCGGTTGAACCCTAATTATATCCGCAGCCGTCTAGCGATCGCCACTCACAAACCCCTGAATGTGAATAGATTGCTAAAAGCACTGCAACTACTCCAACTTAATCCGCTGATTCAAAATGTCTCTGCGGAACTTACATCTGGATCAACCCCCGGTGTTAACGTGCTAGATGTCAGAGTGGCGGAGGCAAAGACATTCACTGCCCAAATCAGCTTAGACAACAATCGTATCCCCACTATAGGTAGCTTTGAGCGGCAAATCCAACTCAACCAAGCCAACCTGCTGGGGCTGGGAGATGCTTTAAGTATCGGCTATGCCAATACCGATGGTAGTAACGATGTCAATCTCAACTATACCTTGCCTATTAATGCCCGTAATGGGACACTAGGATTTAACTATAACTATACAACCAGCAATGTTATTGAAAAACCGTTCGATATTTTAGATATTAATGGCACCGCACAAGACTTTGCTTTGACACTGCGTCAACCAGTCGTGCAAACCCCCACCCAAGAATTTGCCCTCGGACTCACCGCAACTCGTCGGGAAAGTGACATTGGCTATTTGAAAGCCCTGACCGGTGAACGAGTGGGATTTCCTGAACCAGGCGCTGATAATGCCGGAAACACTCGCTTATCAATACTACGGTTTTTTCAAGATTGGACTAAGCGCAGTAGCCGACAAGTCCTTGCCGCGCGATCGCAGTTTAGCCTGGGTATAGATGCTATTGATTCTACCATTAACCAGAAGCCACCGGATAGTCGCTTTTTTTCCTGGCAAGGACAAGCACAGTGGGTGCGGCTTGTAGCTCCGGATACTTTACTATTAATCCGTACAGATGCTCAATTAGCCGACAGGGCTTTAGTGCCTTTAGAGCAGTTTGGTTTGGGAGGACAACGCACAGTCCGGGGCTATCGTCAAGACCTGCTGCTAACAGATAATGCCTTTTTGGCTTCGGCAGAATTTAGGTATCCAATTGTCCGCGTACCACAAGTAAGGGGTCTGCTGCAAATCACCCCGTTTATTGATTTGGGAACTGCCTGGAATAGCTCTGGTAGAGCCAATCAAGACCCCAACACTCTTGCATCCTTAGGACTGGGGTTACTGTGGCAGAGCGACAGGCTTAGTGCCCGATTTGACTGGGGCATTCCTCTCGTTGATGCCAAACTACGCAATAGCTCTTTACAAACTTTACAAGCAGAAGGTCTGTATTTTTCTGTCGTTTATACCCAACCTTTTTAAAATTAAAAATTAAAAATTAAAAATGCAAAATTAAAGACCCCACGCATAAATTCTTTTTTGTTTTCCATGTTTAAAAACAGGGGAACCTGTACTCAACTGAGAAATTAAAAATTATTTCTAAATTTTTAATTTTTAATTTTTAATTTTTAACCTCTGCTCCCCCACTCCCTATGTCTAAATTCGTCCTTCTAGGTGTTCTTGCCCAATTTATAGCCGCCACTAGCCCAATTGCTTTCGTGGCTGATGCAGCAAATTACCCACAAACTGTAGAGACGCGATATATCGCGTCTCTACAAAGTCAGCCAACGCAGGTTGTACAGGCGGGGAATGCCGCACTGCAGCAAGGCTTGAAACTCTACCAGACAGAACAATTCTCCCAAGCCGTGCAGGTATTACAACAGGCGGCTGAGACATTTAAAACCCAAGGCGATGTCCTGAATCAAGCCTTAGCATTGAACTATGTAGCATTGGCTTTACAGCAGCTTGGACAGTTACCCCAAGCAAGTAGGGCGATCGCAGACAGTTTGGTGCTATTACCAAAAAATGGGAGAAATTCTCCAGAATATTTATCAGTTCGTGCCCAGGCATTCAATACTCAAGGTCAGATACAATTGGCACAAGGTCAGTCTGAAAAAGCTCTTGCCAGTTGGAAAGAAGCCACAGATCTCTATAGTAAAAACCGGGATAATGCGGGTGAGATAGGTAGCCAAATTAACCAGGCTCAGGCACTGCAAGCATTGGGACTTTACCGTCGCGCTCGTATTACCCTGACGCAGGTCAATCAACTGCTACAACAGCAACCTGACTCTTTGCTCAAAGCCACTGGACTACTGAGTTTGGGTAATACTCTACGACTCGTGGGAGTTTTAGACCAGAAAGACCCAAAGACCAAGGCAATAGACAGTCTTGGTTCTCAGGAGGCGCTAGAACAAAGTTTGGCAGTGGCATCTAAATTAAACTCTGGGGAACTAGTGGCACAAATTAACCTGAGTTTAGGGAACACGAACCTAGCACTGCGAAATACGACTGAAGAGTTAAAGCCAAAGCAGAATTATACCACTAAAGCGTTAAATTATTACCAACAAGCTGCTGCTTCTACCTCGCCCATAACTCGGGTGGAGGCGCAAATGAATCAACTGCGTTTATCTATAGAGGCAGGGCAAAAGGCTTCTTACCAGATGTGGACTCAAATTCAATCTCAGCTTGCCACCTTACCGCTGACTCGCAAGACAGTTTATGCTAGAATAAGCTTTGCCCAGAGTCTGGCTTGTCTCAAACAGAGAACAGAGGCAAGAGGAATTGCCGCAAGTTTCAGTTGTCCCAGATTGGAGAGTGCGGCAAAAGAGACAAAAACCAACGAAACCCCAGAATGGACTGCGATCGCGACTATCGGGGCAACGGCTGTTGAGCAAGCAAAAAGCCTGGGAGACAAGCGTGCGGAAAGTTACGCTTTGGGAACTCTAGGAGGGCTGTACGAGCAGACTCAGCAGTTGAATGAGGCGCAAAAATTGACCCAGCAAGCGTTGGGGATCAGTGAAAGTATTGCTGCACCGGATATTGGCTATCGTTGGCAATGGCAGTTAGGTCGGATACTTAAAGCAAGAGGAAATCAGCCTGGGGCTCTAGCCGCATATACCAAATCTGTCGATCAGCTCAAGTCTTTACGCAGTGATTTAGTCGCCATCAATCGCGAAGTGCAATTTTCTTTTCAAGAGGGAGTGGAGCCAATATATCGCGAACTGGTGAGTTTGCTATTGCAGTCTGGAAACAACCAACCTAGTCAAGACTCTCTTAACAAAGCTAGGAATGCGATCGAGTCACTACAGTTAGCTGAACTAGACAACTTCTTCCGTAGAGCCTGTATAGACGCCAAACCTGTCCTGATTGACCAAATTGATCGGACAGCAGCAGTGATTTATCCAGTGATCTTGAGCGATCGCATAGAAGTCATCCTTTCTCTGCCTTCCTCCTCACCCAACCAAAAGTCGGGTCAGATTCTACGTCACACAATTCCTATCAGCCAACAGCAGGTTGAGAAAACTATCGACGATCTGCGGCAGAACTTAGAAAACCGCACGACTAGTGACTTTTTGCCCCTGTCCCAAACAATGTATGACTGGATCGTTCGACCGTTTGAAACAAAATTGGCAGAAAGCAAAATTAAAAACCTGGTGTTTGTCTTAGATGGTTCACTGCGAAATATCCCAATGGGAGCGTTGCACGACGGAAAGCAGTATCTTGTCGCTCACTATAACATTGCTCTCACACCCGGTTTACAGCTATTAAACCCTCAGCCTTTAGCACGGACTAAATTGCAAACTATTGCTGGTGGACTAACCGAAGGTCTGCCTTTTGTAGAAAATGAACTGAATGAAATCAAGTCAAACGTTCCCAACACTCAAGTGCTGCTTAACCAGAAATTTACCACCAATGCTATTGAAAAGGCTATTAAGTCGTTGAGTGCGCCTGTAGTTCACCTAGCAACTCATGGTCAGTTTAGTTCTAAGGAAGAAGATAACTTCATTCCGACTTATGATGATAAGCTCACTGTCAACGAGTTGAGTAAGTTAATCAAAACCAGGGAAATCAACCAACAGGGTGCGATTGAGTTACTTGTCCTCAGTGCTTGCAAAACGGCAGCAGGAGACAAACGAGCTGCCTTAGGAATTGCTGGAATCGCCGTCAGATCTGGTGCACGTAGTACATTAGCATCGCTTTGGGCTGTAGACGACGAGGCGACTGCTAAGATCATGGGTGAGTTTTACAAACAGTTAAATCAACCGAAAATCAGTAAAGCAGAAGCCTTTAAGCTTGCTCAACTTACCATGCTGACAGATCCTCAATACCAGCATCCGTACTACTGGGCACCCTATGTTCTGGTAGGCAACTGGTTGTGAGGTTGTCACCAATTAATTAATCGTGAAACAATTTCATCCCTTACCGGAACTGCTTGATTTTGGTTTAGCCAGTTAAATAATTGAGCGACTGTTTCCCTTGAGGAGTCGATTTTGAGAGCTTCTTGGATAATCCGAAACGTAGCAGCTAGATTACCAGCCTTGAGGGGTATTGTTGCGTGTTTCATACAGTAATAAAAGTAGTGCCTCAGGGATTTTGCTGTCATCTCTGCCCTACATTCTATCGGAAGATAACTGGAGGTAATTTCGATGGCACGACGAACAGATTTAGGCAGACTACCAGAAAGCCAATTTTGAGATGTCTCTGTGTGGGAATGTACGCGAAAACCAGCTAAGATTCCTGGTTCGTACCAACAATCATAAAAAACGTCGATGCGGTTATACATTTCCCATTGATCAATTCCCGATAATTCAGGGCAATATCCCCCTAAATGTTCGTGAGTTGTCCTTCTAACTACTACGGATGGTATGGCGATTAAATCACAAACGCCAATTAGCTGTAGCCAATCTTGAGCGATACCTCTGTTGTCTCCATATATATCCCCAGTCCCAACATTTTCCCCTTTCTCATTGATATACTTAAAACCAGTAAAAGCTGCACCAACAGACTGTGGACAGTTCTCAAGACTTTGCTTAAGTCGGGAATAAAAACCAGGAAAGACGCACTCATCATCGTGAAGAATATGAATCCACTCACCTCTACTCAAGGCAAGACCTGTATTCAAATTTCTCACAACACCGAGATTTTGCGGCTGCCTTACGTATCTTACTACTCCTCTGCCCAAAGAATTTACCAGTTCAAAGAGTGGCGGTGTACTGGCATTATCCAACACCAGAATTTCCATCTCGTCTTCTCCAGTCCATTGCGCCAGTACGTTAACCAGACAATTCAAGATATATTCAGTACGTTTATATACTGGTATAACCACAGTCCAAAAAGGACGCTTATCTTGTTCGTTTTGTACGCTGGGAATGGCAGGAAAACTGAAGTCTCCCACGACTACTTCCCCAAAGGGAATTGCGTCTAGTACTGGTATCAAAGCTGGACTTGTGTGTCGATCGCCGGACTCAGCTAATGCATAGCGTGGATTGATGAGACTTAACCCTTGTCGGTAAGCAGCAACAGCTTTTTGTAACTGTTGTTGTGTTTGGTAAATTTTACCTAAGTTGAGGTACGCTTCTCCATAATTGGGATTAAGTTCTAGTACCGAAACAAAGCAAGCGATCGCGTCTTCAAGATGGTCAAGCTTTTCTCTTGCTACTCCCAAATTATAATGAGCTTCTACCGAGCTTGGTTGTAGAACAATTGCTTGAGTGAAGTAAGCAATAGCTGTTGTTAAATCCCCTGCTTCAAGTCTTGCAGCACCTAACTGCTCGTTCAAGATACAGTAGTGGGCTTGTTGCTCTAGTGAGAGTTTACCTTGGGCGTGAAGCGCGTTGCCCAAATTAACCGCAGCTTCGGTTAATTTGGGCTGAATCTCCAGGGATTTTTGATAACAGGCGATCGCGTCCTCGAAACGCCCAAGTTGTTGCAAAGTGTAACCAAGGTTATTGTGTATCGCCACCAGATCTGGTTTTAGGGCTAAGGCTTGGCGGTAAGCTATTTCTGCTGCTGTGAACTGACCTTGAGAGTAACGCAAATTGCCTAAACTAAACCAAGCCTTCACCGATGGCTGCACCTGGAGGGCTGCAGTAAAAAACTTTTCAGCTTCCTGGGGCTTTTCATTCTGCTGCGCCTGCAAGCCTAAAGAGTATAAAGCCTCGGGGTCGTTTGGTTGTGCTTCTATCTGTTCAACAGCTTGGGGCGCTTCCGCAATGGTTTTCATATCAATACCATCGCTTAGCTCAAGTGAGATTAACTTTGCGGCAATTTCATTTCGTAGGGGAGCCGCTTCATCCTGCTTCAACCAAGCGAATAAATTTGCCACCGCACCAGAAGAGCGATCAATTTTGAGAGCTTCTTGGATCACATGTAAAGTAATAACACGAGCGCCACCCTTGAGAAAATCTGCCGCTAGTTCTAGTGTACGATTAAAGAAATGCCGACGGGCATTTGTTGTAATCTTAGCACAATGCTCAACACCAAGATACCCCTCAGATATCTCAATCGCCAGACGGATGGATGAGAACTCAGCCCCAGATAATAAAAGTTCAGTTGTCTTACTCTGGGAATGTTGTCGAAAACAAGCCAAAATTTCTGGCTCGCACCACCAATGATAAAAAGCCGCAATGCGTTTATAAAGTTCCCAGTCAGTGGTAAAAGTTAATTCAGGATGATAACCGCCCAGGCGTTCATAAGCTAACCGACGAATCACAACTGCAGGCGGATTCAATGGGTTTAATACTCCAATTTTCAAAAGCCAATCTTCAACTATGCCCTTGTGTTCTCCGTAAACTTGGTTAGAGAAAATTACTTCCCCGATTTCATTAATATTTTTATAACCTGTAAAAGCCGCCCCGATAGATTCTGAACACCCATCTAGACTCTGCTTGAGTTGAGAATAAAAACCGGGGAGAACATAGTCATCGTCGTGAAGTAGATGAATCCATTTACCCCGACTGAGGGCAATTGCAGCATTAAAATTTCCCACCAACCCGATATTTTGCTGATGACGGTAGTAACGTACAACCCCTCTGCCTAAAGAATTCACTAGCTCATCTAGCGGTGGAGTACTGGCATTATCCACAACCAGAATTTCCATATCCTCAAACCCAGTCCATTGCGCCAGCACACTAGCCAAACATGCAAGTATATATTTTCTTCTCTTATATACTGGTATAACCACACTCCAGAAAGGTCGTTTGTCCTCGGACGACACTGGGGGAATTGCTGGGAATCGATGTCCTCCCACAATCACCTCTGTTTGAAGAATCGACGGTGTTGTCTGCTCGTTTTGCGCCACCGCAGAATCTGAGTAAGCTTCCACCGTTTTGACGTAGGCGGGATTAGCAAGCTTTAACCACTGCCAATAAACAGAAATCGCCTCTTTTAAGTTGTCTTGTTGTAAGTTACGATCGGCCTGAGCATAGTTAGGATTAATGTTTAGTGCTTGCTGGTACGATTCAAAGGCTGCTCCTAAGAAGCCCTGTTGCAGGAAGACATTTCCTAAATTGTAATAAGCCTCAGCATAGTCGGGTTTAAAGCTTAAAGCTTGCTGGTAAGACTCTACTGCTGCGTCTAAGTTGCCCTGTTGCTCAAATATATTTCCTAAATTGCTACTGGCGATCGCCTGATATTGGTTTTCTAATCCTGGTGAAAGTTGTAATATCTGTTTGTATAGCGATTCAGCTTCATCCCATTGACCTGACTGATGCTTCTGTGTTGCTGTTTGAAGGAGAAATATAATGTTATCTGACTTATTTTCTGTATTCATGGCTATGGCTGTATCCAGCTAATATCAGTTTCTAAGAGGGCTAGCCCTAATTAAACACTATTGATTGAGATTTAATCTGATTGGATCTCACATCCGCAAGCAGTAACGCTCCTTTTCCGAGATTGACGATTAAAGTATCGCCCAAAAAGGTAGCGGCACTTCTGATGAAAAAGAATATTTATGAAGTGTTGTAAGCTCTTTTTCCTTACATACTTACTATACAAGATTCATTTTAAAAAGCAATAGGTCTTTACCGTTTTTTTGATAACTGTTTGTCATGTAATTTCCGGAAAAATTTCTGTTTAAATAAAACTATATTATGTATGTTTTTTTCTTACTAAAATAATATATGCATACAACAAGTTAGCCAATTTAACTTGATAAATTGACCATTTGAAAAACTATTTAATTTTTATTTTTGATGATTAAGTAAGTGGGGGGGAATAAACCACTCTTGGTTTTTTGCTGCGAAGAGCGCTATGAGCGCAACTACGAGCCAATTCCAAGGGTTTTACATTTCGTTACATACTTGTAAATTTTTCCGCCCACCTACTTAATATCAAATCCGGTTGATTGCACATGGTATTTGTAGGGGCACAGCAGTGCTCATGCGTGTCAACTTAAGCTGTAAACCTTGAAAATACAAGCGTTTCTCGTTTGGGCTGCTGCCTGGTAACGCGCTATCGGGAGGCTCTGCCTCCAAAGTAAGGAGGCAGAGCCTCCGAGAATGCATTCCCACGCAGAGCGTGGGAACGAGAAAAACGAGCGTCGGTTGTTGCGCGTCAAAGGTTTGACCTTAAGTTGACACCAATGAGCAGTGCTGTGCCCCTACCGTTTGTGTGTTCATTTAACCGGATTTGATATCATGTCCGTATAAACAGTTACGATATACCGCCAAGCCCCCGTCCCCTCTCCCATGCTTGGGAGAGGGGTGCCCTCTTGGCGGGGTGAGGGTTCATATAATAAGTCATTAATCGGACATGATATCACTCCGATACTACCGGATTTGATAGAAGACAGAAGTCAGGAGTCAGGAGGCTTGTGTGTTCTTACTCCTGAACGCCAGTCGCCCGTAGATCGGGAAACACTGACTCCTCCTGACTCGGTGACTACTTCTTCATAAATTTTCTAAACTTTGTAAAACTTCTTCTGCTGACTGGTATCGCTTTTGAAAGTCAAAGTACACCATTTTGTCTAAAATCGCCGCAAATTCTTCCGTAGTTTTTGCAAGATGTCGCCAAACTAGTGCCGTTGTCGAGTCTCGTTCGAGGTTTGTCGTAGGTGTCCCAGTTAAGGCTTGGATAGCAATCATTCCTAAAGCATAGATATCGCTATTTAACCTTGGCTGTCCCATAAATTGCTCAGGAGGTGCATAACCCACAGTACCCACGGCTATTGTGGAGTTATCCTGTTGCTGCTGAGGCTGAATTTGTTTAACAGCGCCAAAGTCAATTAAAAATATTCGTTCATCTTTTTGCCGCCGCATCAAGTTGCTAGGTTTTAGATCTCGATGGATCACACCACGACTATGAACAAACACGAGTATGTGCAAAACATTTTTGAGGAAATCTACGATTTGAGCCTGCGAAAAGCGGTTACGAGAAGCCAGTTCTGCTTGTAGAGAATGCCCTTGAATATACTCTTGCACAAGGTAAAATTGCTGATTTTCTTCAAAATAAGCCATCAATTGTGGAATCTGCTCGTGCTCACCTAAAAGCTCTAAAATTTCTGCTTCAGTTTTAAATAGACGCCTAGCGACCTCTAAAAATACATCATCTTTGCGAGCAGGTTGCAAGTGCTTAACCACACATATAGGGTTTCCAGGGCGATGAGTATCTTCAGCTAGATAAGTATAACTAAATCCCCCAGAACCCAGCATTGCAGTGACTCTGTAGCGTTTGTTCAGGAGTTTTTTTGTTTGTAAGCCATCATAAATTCCTGTCGGTGCCTGCGTTGCGTTACTCCCACCTTCCCTTAAAAGCGCTTGCAATAAGGAGATGGTTTCCTTTTGCTGTTGAATCTGAAGCGTTATTTTGTCTTGCTGTTGCTTGTTTTGGAATGCCGTATAAGCAAAAACACCCCCTTCCGCGACAAGAAACCCTAACACCGGAGGTGTTAACGGTATCCACCCTGCTTGAATAAAGATGACAAAGCAGCTGAAGAGCAATGTTACTAAAGCGGCGCAGGTTAACAGTCCCAAGCGGAGTGGATGGTGAATGCGCCATGCCAGAATTCCACCTGCCAAAGTCCAACCCCATATCCAGAGGATTTCTCCCCACTCAGGCAAAAACCAAAATAGAGGTCGTCTGTCTGAAACTGCATCTAGAATCTGACTCACCATTTGGGCATGGATGATAACTCCAGACATTTTGCCAGAATTGTCCTGCTTGCCATCGCTATAGGGTGTGTAGCGAATGTCCTGGGAACTTGGTGCGGTTGATCCAATCAAGACAATGCGGTTTTTCACCCAACTTGGATCGAAGCTAGAGCCTAGCAAATCTGTGACACTCACTTGCTGTGCAACGTTGTTCTGATTCCGGTAGTTCAGCAGTATTTGAAAACCCCTAGCATCTAGATGCCGATAACCACCTGAGTCAGCTTCTAGGCGTTTAAACACCTTTTTACCCAGTTGCAGATTGCCTTGGGGTGTGAATTGTGGTTGAATCTTCAGGTACTCAACTGCCAGTTGCAGCGCCAAGGAACCTTGGGATACACAACTTGACTTGGGGTCGGGCGTGACCACTAGTAGATTTCGCCGAATTATCCCATCTTTATCTTCTGGGATATCAGCAAATCCTGTATTGTCTGGGTCTATACCCGCAGGTGGCGGTACGGCAGGAATCTGATCTCCACCAACTCTGCAAATAGGAACAATGCGCGAACTCTGTTTTAGGTGTGTCAATAGCTTTTGGTGACCGGGTTCTGCAGGCACATCCCGAAAGAAGTCTATACCAATGACTTTTGCTTCATAGCGCTCTAGTTTGCTCAAGATAGAGTCCAAAACTATGCCATTTGGCGATGGCTGCTGGAATTTTTGAATATCATTTTCTGTAAATGCCACAATTAAAAGGCGCTTATCTGGACCATTATCGGCACGCCTTTGCATCATCCGATCGAAAGCCTTCAGTTCGATTGGCTCTAGCACTCCCAACCGTTCCACCCCAACCAGCAACAAACCCGCCATTAAGCTAGCAACAACTGTAGGCTGTGTCAGTATATTTTTCAACCTGTCAAGCATAAGCAATTAAAAATTAAAAATTAAAAATTAAAAATTAAACTTTCTTCTGAGTATGATGCTAAGCAATACGCTGGTAATGAATATTAAACAACTAACAACTAACAACTAACAACTAACAACTAACAACTAACAACTAACAA
>CAXTSI010000201.1:0-14698 GCA_964246695.1 uncultured bacterium | reverse complement strand
TATTTATGGGGCTTACTTTTGACTTTTGACTTTTGACTTTTGACTTCGCCCCCTTGGGGCGCGTGACTTAGTTTCATTCTAACTCAAGTAAGGCTTCTACTTAAGAAAAACTTTGCAATTACTTTCCGGCAATGCAACTTTATACACTTATTGAGCTAGACCATATCAAGCAAGACATTCCCTACTTAATTGAAATTACCGAGTGGGCTAAAACTTTTTTGGCAAGACCTCACCCTGATTTAGGTAGACCTAGTGCTGTTTGCCCATTTGCTTCACAAGAAGGGCTAGTACCCCCTGGCGCGAATTCGTAATTCGTAATTCCTACACCGCAAGCGTTTCATTGATTTGGAATGGGTGGTTTATTTCCGCCGTCATGTACTAGTATGAAACTTACATTTCCTGACTACTTCCAGAAAAATCTACATCACTTTGAGCCACTGCAATAACTTTTTTTCGGAAAGAATTCGGATTTCTTGATGAAGCTCATTCTCGAACCGCCAAGACGCTAAGGACGCCAAGAAAGATCATAGGTAATCTTGTCGTGGGAAAGGAGTAATTGGGAAGACATATGTAGCGACGATCGGCTTTTCAAATGGGAAGGCATTGCCGATCAGCTACATAAATTACTTTTTACTCATCTACACTGAAAAATTACTTATCTATTTCTCTGCGTCACGCCAGTCGCCGTGAGGAAGGGCTAACCCGACTGCAGCGCTGGCTCCTCTGCGCCTCTGTGGTTCATTAATAGGTATTTTTTAGGCGGTTCGGGAGTACTAGTGTAATTTTAAACCTGAGGAGATTTAACACAAATGGATACATATAGAAAACCTACTATACCTAAAGCAAACGGCGACAATGTAGCGAATTCAGAGCCGGGAGTTAGAGAATTGCAGACAGTAGCCCAACAGCAGCAGTTGCTGCTGGAGTGGAATAACACTCATGTCGATTATCCTCAGGATGCGTGTATTCATCAGTTGTTTGAGGCGCAAGTAGAGCGATCGCCTAACGCTGTGGCGGTGGTATTTGAAGATCGGCATCTCACCTAGCAAAGGAGCCGCAAGTCTTGACGAGTAGTGAATTGCGCTTGTTTTTGCAGGATTTACTACCTGAGTACATGGTGCCTGCAGCCTTCGTATTTTTGTCCGCCCTGCCATTAAATCCCAACGGTAAAGTAGACCGCCACGCCTTGCCTTCACCGGATTCATCTAGTTTCAGTCGGTCTGAGTGCTTTGTTGCGCCCCGCACTTCCACGGAAGATGTTTTAGTGGCGATCTGGGAGCAAGTTCTCGGTTTAGAACACATAGGTATCCACGACAACTTCTTTACCTTAGGCGGGCATTCGCTGCTAGCAACCCAAGTTATTTCCAGAGTGCGGGAGACTTTGTGTGTAGATTTGCCCCTACGCTGCATGTTTGAATTGCCGACAGTCGCAGAACTGGCTTCAAGAGCGATCGCCACCCGCCACAATGAATCTGTAGAGGCGAACGGCTCACCCTTACAAGTGTCCGGAATTGAGCGGTTGTCGGCAACAGAAAATCTAGAACTGTCTTTTGCCCAAGCTAGACTATGGTTCATCGCTCAATTGCAGCCTGAAAGTCCTGCTTACAATCTCTCAGTAGCTTATCGGCTCGCTGGCGATCTCAATATCATTGCATTAGAGCAAAGCTTGTGTGAAATTGTCCAACGCCATTCGGCGCTGCGGACTAGTTTTGCAGAGGTGAATGGGCAACCAATTCAGGTGATTACAACAGCTTCTACTGTGCTGTTGCCAATAGTAGACCTAGGGGATTTGCCTGTTGCTGAGCGAGAGGAGTCAGCTAAAAGACTGGCTACAGAGTCGGCTGGGCAACCTTTTGACCTAGCTACCGGACCGTTGTGGCGAGTCCAACTTCTGCGCTTGACATCAGTTGACCATCTGCTGCTGGTCACAATTCACCACATTGTCTTCGACGATTGGTCATTGAATATATTCCTTCGGGAATTGGCAGCACTCTATGAAGCTTTCTCCACCGGGAAACCGTCACCCCTACCTGAGTTACCTATTCAGTATGCTGATTTTGCACATTGGCAGCGCCAGTGGTTGCAAGGGGTAGGGGATCTGGGTCTTTCGCCCCTAGAATCGCAGCTTGACTACTGGAAGCATCAGTTAGCAAGCAGTCCAACAGTACTAGAGTTACCCACTGACCGACCGCGATTGCCAGTGATGACTTACTCAGGCGCAAGGCAATATCTGGAGCTACCTAAAAGCCTGAGTGAAGCACTCAAGGCACTCTCGCAGCGCTTTGGGGTCACCTTATACATGACGTTGCTGGCAGCGTTCAAGATTTTGCTCTACCGCTATTCAGGTCAGTCAGACATCATTGTCGGCTCACCGATCGCTAATCGCAACCGTGCCGAGACTGAGGATCTGATTGGGTTTTTCGTCAACACTTTGGTCCTGCGCACTGACTTAGGGGGCAACCCTAGTGTTCAGGAATTGCTGAGTCGAATCCGGGAAGTAGCCTTGGGTGGCTATGACCACCAAGACCTGCCGTTTGACAAGCTAGTAGAAGAACTGCATCCGGAACGTTCCCTGAGCTATCATCCGCTGTTTCAGGTGATGTTTGTTTTCCAGAATACCCCTCAGGGGCAACTAGAGCTACCGGGTCTGACCCTCAGCCCCTGGTCAGTGGAGAGCAAGGTAACGAAGTTTGATTTGACTTTGGAACTAGAAGAAACGACTTCAGGTCTTAAGGGCTGTTTTGATTACAGCACAGACTTGTTTGACTCGGCGACTATTACCCGGATGGTTGAACATTTCCAGACACTGCTTGAGGGGATTGTGGCAAATCCCGACCAGCGAGTCACAGAATTACCTCTGTTGACTTCGCAAGAGCGACACCAGTTGCTCTTTGAGTGGAACGACACTACATCAGTGTATTCCACACAGTGTATCCATCAGTTGTTTGAAGAACAGGTAAAAAGAACGCCGGATGCGGTGGCGGTAGTGTTTGAAAACCAGCAACTTACCTACCGGGAACTGAACCAAAGTGCTAACAAAATCGCTCACCACTTGCAAGCCCTAGGGGTAAAACCTGAAGTACTGGTAGGGATGTGTGTCGATCGCTCTATAGAGATGGTGGTGGGACTGCTGGGCATTCTCAAGTCTGGTGGAGTTTATGTGCCACTAGACCCAGCATATCCCCAAGAGCGTCTGTCCTACATGTTGTTAGATTCACAAGTGTCGGTGCTGTTGACGCAACAGAGGTTGTCGGCGTGCGTGAGTGAGTGTAGTGCGACTGTGGTCTGTTTGGATACAGATTGGGAAGCGATCGATGAAAAGAGTGAAGAGAACCCAGTCAGTGGTGTTCAACTCTCCGACTTGGCTTATGTGATTTACACATCCGGGTCTACAGGTAAACCGAAGGGAGTTCTCATCTCTCATAGTTCGCTTGCAGACCACTGCTGTGCTATTCAAAAGGAATACCAACTAGACTCCAGTGATTGTGTACTCCAATTTTCCTCACTCAACTTTGATGTGTCATTGGAGCAAATCTTTGTGACCCTGCTTGTTGGGGCTAAGCTGGTTGTTCGGGGTGCGGACTTATGGACGACAACAAACTTTCATCATAAAATTGCGGATTTTGGAATAACTGTCGTTAATCTCCCACCAGTCTACTGGCAACAACTGGTACAAGAGTGGGTTCTCACACCAGAGTCTGCTCCGAAAAACCAACTTAGACTCGTCCTTGTTGGTGGAGACCAAATGTTAGCTGAAGGTCTGAATCTGTGGAGGCAGAGTCTGATGTCTTCAGTTCGTCTGATTAATGCCTATGGTCCTACAGAGGCAACAATAACAGCAACCTTGTTTGAAATTACTCCCCAGTTTGACTCAGACGCTACAGGTAAGAAAATTCCCATCGGTCGTCCCTTCGCTAACAAGACTATTTATATCTTAGACAGCGATCTCCAACCAGTCCCCATTGGAGTTAGAGGCGAGTTGTACATCGGTGGTGACTGTCTTGCGATCGGCTACCTCAACCGCCCGGACTTAACACAAGAGAAATTCATCCCCAACCCCTTCTTAAAAAGTGATGTCAGCCGCCTTTACAAAACTGGCGACCTAGCGCGTTATCTACCGGACGGTAACATCGATTACCTCGGTCGGATCGATCGTCAAGTGAAGATTCGCGGCTTCCGCATTGAACTGGGGGAAATTGAAGCTGTGTTGGTTCAACACCCTCAAGTGCGCGAAACCGTAGTTATTGCTTTAGAAGACGTTCAAGGGTTCAAGCGCCTCGTAGCTTATGTTGTCGCTAAAACAGAGCTGACTAACGATCGCGAATTGCGCCGCTTTCTGTTGCAGCATCTGCCCGATTATATGGTGCCTGCCTGCTTTGTAATGCTGCCGGCTCTGCCGTTGACCCCTAATGGTAAAGTAGACCGATCCGCCCTTGCAAGCGTTGCGGGGCAACCTTCACTGGATATTAACAAAAGTGCTAAAATTGAATACGTTAAACCACGTAATTACACGGAGGAAATACTAGCGGCAATTTGGGTCAAAATTCTAGGACTGAAGCAAGTAGGCATCCACGACAACTTCTTTGAACTGGGCGGGCATTCGCTACTGGCGACACAAGTAATTTCTCAGTGCCGCCAAGCCTTCTGTGTAGAAATTCCGCTACAGTGGCTGTTTGAGAAATCGACGATCGCACTTTTGGCTGATGCGATCGCCCAGAGTCAAACAGTCGGGATTGATACAAACGTCCACCAGATTATTCACCTAGAGAACCTAGACTCAGCCCCCCTATCCTTTGCCCAGCAGAGAGTGTGGTTTTTGGAGCAACTGGAACCAAACAACTCAACTTATCTTCTGCCGACAGCACAGCGCTTAACGGGCAGACTCAACGTGGATGTATTGCTGCAATCAATAGATGCGATCGTTGCCCATCATCAGGTACTGCGAACCAATTTTATTTCATCACCTGACGGTAGCCCCATACAAGTCATCGGCAAACCAAAATCAGTCGAAACAACCTTGATTGACTTGACACAAGAAGCAGATTGTGATAAACAAGAACAAGTGCAAAGGATCTTGAACCAAGAGTTGCAACGCCCCTTTGACTTATCTACTGACTTGATGCTGCGAGCCACTTTAGTGCGGATAGACCAACAAGAGCATATACTGCTTTTGGTCATGCACCACATCGCATCTGATGGCTGGTCGATAGGCATCCTGTGGAAGCAGTTGGCAGCCTTGTATGAAGCATTTTTAAACGACTTACCCAATCCCCTGCCAAAACCAACGATCCAGTATGCCGACTTTACCGTTTGGCAACGCCAGTGGCTACAACAGGTAGGGGCAAATGATCGTTCGCCTTTACAGACCCAGCTAGACTACTGGAAAAATCAGCTAGCTGGTGCTAACCATGTACTGGAATTACCCACCGACCGACCGCGATTGCCAGTCCAAACCTACCGAGGGGCGACCCAATCCTTGATGCTACCCCAGACGCTGGCGGCATCAGTGCGTGCACTCTCACAGCAGGAAGGTGTCACCCTGTTCATGACGTTGCTGGCGGCATTTGGGACTTTATTGCACCGCTATACTGGGCAGGAAGATGTGAATATCGGTTCTCCAGTTGCTGGTCGCAATCGGGCTGAGATTGAAGGGCTGATAGGATTTTTTATTAACACTGTAGTTTTACGGACTAACTTTTCTGGTCGCCCGAGTTTTCGTTCACTACTATCTCAAGTCCGCCAAATGGCATTAGGTGCTTATGCTCATCAAGACATGCCGTTTGAGAAACTGGTAGAAGAACTACAACCAGAACGCGACACCAGCCGCAACCCACTGTTTCAAGTGTGGTTTAATATGCTTAACTTGGAGGACATCCAACTGGAACTGCCGGGGCTAGATGTGGCACCAGTCGCCATGCCGGAAATTGCTTCCAAGTTCGACTTAACCTTGTATGTGAGAGAACTTTCCCAGGGCATCCAACTGGAATTAGTCTACAATGCCGATTTGTTTGCACCTGAGCGAATGATAGAGATGCTCTCACAATTCCATCATTTGCTCATCCAAATTGTGGAAAACCCAGATCTGAGTATTGCTGCACTGTCTCTAGTCACCCCCAAAGCCAAATTACTCTTACCAAATCCGACTCAGCCACTTGCGAATCAATGGCAACTCCCCGTCTTCAGCAGCTTTCACAACCAAGCACAAAGAGTGCCACAACAGGTGGCGGTTGTGGATGCGCAGGTTGCTTGGACTTATGGCGAATTAGACATGCGTGCAAATCAACTTGCGCACTATCTCCTGGCAAATCACCTGCAGTCTCAAGACATTGTGGCTATTTACGCACACCGGTGTGCAACGCTTGTGTGGGCAATACTAGGGGTTTTGGCTGCAGGTTGCGCTTTTGTGATTCTCGATCCGGCTTACCCGGCTTCTCGCCTGATTGATTGCCTTGAAATCGCCCAGCCTCGCGCTTGGTTGCAAATCGCCGATGGAGTTTTACCAACCGCTCTCCAAGAGAATGTAGATTTATCTTGTAGCTGTCGTCTGAAGCTGCAATCCGACTCAGTATTGCACAATTATCCCACTCAACACCCAACAGTGACGGTTGCGCCGGATGATTTAGCTTATGTTGCCTTTACTTCCGGCTCAACAGGAAAACCCAAGGGAATTAAAGGCACTCATCGACCCCTATCCCACTTCGTGCAATGGCATTGTCAAACCTTTGGGCTGTGTGAGTCAGATAAATTCAGTATGCTTTCGGGTCTTTCCCATGACCCCTTGTTACGAGATATTTTCACGCCACTGTCGCTGGGTGCAACTTTATATATCCCCTCGCCACAGGATATCGACACACCAGGTCAACTGGCTGACTGGATGCAGCAACAACGAGTTAGCATTGCTCATCTGACACCAGCTATGGCACAAGTGTTGACCACAAATACCGAAAGCAAAACAACAGACCTGCGTTATCTGTTTTTTAGTGGCGATGTGTTAACACAGCAGGATGTGACGAGAATCCATAATTTTGCTCCCCAAGCCCAGAATGTTAATTTCTACGGAGCAACGGAAACGCCTCAAGCAATGGGTTATTTCATCATCCCCAACGACGGCGATCGCATTTTCAAACAGACTATACCTTTGGGTAGAGGGATTGAGGGTGTACAATTACTGATTCTCACACACATGCAGCAGTTGGCAGGGATCGGAGAGATTGGCGAAATCTATGTCCGCACTCCCTACCTGTCTCAAGGTTATCTTGGCAACGACCAACTGACTCAAGAAAGATTCATCATCAATCCGTTGACCAATATTGCCGAAGATCGGCTTTATAAAACTGGCGATTTAGGACGCTACTTACCGGACGCGAAGATCGAGTTTCTTGGTCGCATCGACCACCAGGTGAAGATTCGTGGCTTCCGCATAGAACTTGGAGAAATTGCGGCGATCCTGCGCCAACATCCCGCAGTCCAAGAGACTGTGGTCATTGCACTCCTTGATGTGAGGAGTGAGAAGTACCTAGTGGCATATGTGGTTCCCAAGCTTGAGCAAGTTTTGACAACCAGTGAACTGCGGAACTTCCTGTTGGAAAAGCTGCCCAACTACATGATTCCCAGCGCCTTTGTAATCCTAGACGCTTTACCCCTGACACAAAACGGTAAAGTAGATCGATTAGCACTGCCAGTACCCGAACTTGTGAGGCTGGAGGCGGAAAAAACCCACGTTGCGCCCCGCAATCAGTTAGAACAACAGCTGACACAGATTTGGCAACAAGTTTTAGGTATCCAACCGATTGGCGTCAGGGATAACTTCTTTGAATTAGGCGGACATTCCCTGCTTGCAGTCAAACTATTTTGGCGAATCGAGAAAGCTTTTGGCATAAATCTTCCTCTGGCAACCCTTTTCCAATCAGCGACTGTGGAGGCTCAAGCCTTGACGATCGCTCAACAAGTATTCATAGAAGGCAATGAGATGGAGGCTGCGGGGGGAGATAGTCAGCTTTTGCCGAAGCAGCAGTCAGCATCTTGGTCCTCACTGGTGGCAATTCAGCCTAACGGTTCCAAACCCCCTTTCTTTTTTGTCCATCCTTTGGAAGGTAATATTTTATCACATTATAAATTAGCGTGTTATCTTGATGCAGAGCAACCGCTTTATGGGCTACAAGCACAAGGACTGGATGGACAGCAAGCTGCCTATAATCGGATTGAAGACATGGCATCTCACTACATCAAAGAGATTAAAACCGTCCAACCGTTTGGTCCTTATTTTATCGGAGGATACTCCTTTGGAGGTTTAGTGGCATATGAGATGGCTCAGCAACTAGACAAGCAAGGTGAGAAAATTGCTTTACTAGTCTTGTTTGATACATCTGTTCCTGGTGCTATCAGTCGATTGCCAATGTGGCAGCGATTGCCTCTTCACTTAAAGAAGCTTTCACAAAACGGACCTGCCTACTTTCAGCACAAGCTGAAGCGATGGCTACCGTGGCTAAAGTATCTTTTCAAATATCAGCTTCAGAAGATTGTCTGCAAATTTTACCAGAGTGCTGAGCTTACTTTACCTCAGAAGGTTCGCCGCGTTTATATGAAAGAAGCCCACAGTGAGGCAGCAGAAAAATACATCCCGCAAACTTACAAAGGGAAAGTGACTTTGTTGGCGGTTGAAGAACACATGCGGGTAGAAGGTGAAGGCTTTGAATTAGATTCTAATTTGGGCTGGAGTGATCTGGCTGCTGGAGGATTAGAGATCCACCGTATTCCTGGCGATCACATTTCTCTGCTTAGAGAACCTCACGTACAAGTGGTCGCTGAAAAATTGCAGGCTTGCTTAAAGTCGGCGCTACAATGCTAATTGCTAATTGCTAATTGCTAATTGCTAATTGTGAGTCCAGTCCTGTTCGCGTAAGCGTTGCGTTAGCGACGAAGGAGCGTCAGCGTCTCCCCTTGGGAGAAGGCGGGTTTCCCGCCGTAGGGAACTGGCGAACCCGAAGGGCTAATTGTTCATTGCCATTAGTCATTAGCTATTAGCCAGTTTTCCATTGCCCATTTCTATCGCAATCCTAAATGATTCGTAAATGCAGAGAAACCCGGTTTCTTTAAGAAACCGGGTTTCTGAAGCAACGGAAGTTCACAATTCAAATAGTATTGCTATATCATAGCATGTTCGGTTAAATAACCTTAATAAGTTTGTAGTGAGGACTTCAGTCCTAGGCGCGCTCTACCGCAAGGACTGAAGTCCTTACTACAAACAAGTTTTATTATGGGCGATTGACAGGACATGATATCATTATCAAGATATGTCATTGTTAAAAGGTAGACACGATTCCCTGTATAGATAAGACTGTTGGAGAAGTGAAAGGCGCTATGGCTAAACCTGTAATCCTAACGGTTGACGATGACCCTGAAGTTTTGCAAGCGGTGGCGCGGGATCTGCGGCAGGAATTTGGCGATCGCTTCCGGATATTGCGTGCCGAGTCTGGTGCTAGCGCATTGACAGCACTGGAACAATTAAAACTTCGCAATCAGCCGGTGGCATTATTTTTGGTGGATCAACGAATGCCGCAAATGTCCGGTGTAGAGTTTTTAGAACAAGCGCTGCAAATGTTCCCAAATGCGAAACGCGCTTTGCTCACTGCCTATGCGGACACCGATGCAGCTATTCGCGCTATTAACAACACAAAAATCGATTACTACTTGATGAAGCCGTGGGACCCTCCTGAAGAACGCTTGTATCCAGTGCTTAACGATTTGCTTGATGACTGGCTAGCGAATATCCACCCACCGTTTGACGGTATTCGCGTCATCGGCAACCGATGGTCTCCCCACTCCCATGAAGTCAAAGACTTTTTAGCGCGAAATCAAGTGCCTTATGAGTGGTTAGATATCGAGTTATCAGAAGAAGCACAAAAGTTGGCTGAATACGCCAATTGCGATCGCCTAAATTTACCCCTAGTACTCTTCGCCGACGGTTCGAGTATCCTCCAACCGACAAACGTGCAAATTGCCGAGAAAATCGGGTTACATACGCAAGCTGGCAATCCATTTTACGACTTAATTATCGTCGGTGGCGGTCCCGCAGGTTTAGCGGCTGCCGTGTATGGTGCATCAGAGGGACTGCGCACGGTGATGCTTGAACGTGAAGCACCCGGTGGGCAAGCAGGGACAAGTTCGCGGATCGAGAATTACCTAGGCTTTCCTGTGGGTTTGAGTGGGAACGATTTGGCGCGTCGTGCTGTAACACAAGCACGACGCTTTGGCGTAGAAATTCTTACCCCACAGGAAGCGACGGGCATTCGCATACAAGATCCTTATCGCTTTGTGACGCTAGCAGACGGCAGCGAAATTAGTTGCCACGCGATGATTTTAGCCCTTGGTGTATCGTGGCGGCGGTTGGATGTACCAGGACTTGAGCGTTTGACTGGGGCTGGCGTTTACTACGGTGCAGCGCAGACAGAAGCCTTATCCTGTCAAGGGGAAGAAGTCTACATTATTGGTGGGGCGAATTCGGCGGGACAAGCTGCCATGTACTTTTCCAAGTATGCTCGCCAGATAACGATGTTGGTACGTGGCGACTCACTCGCTAAGAGTATGTCACATTACCTGATTAACCAAATTGAGTCAACGCCAAACATTACGGTAAAGGTACATTCGAGTGTGGTTGAGGCAAAAGGTGAGACAAGCTTGGAAGCAATTACCATTGCCAATGCTATAACTGGCGAAAAGCAAACGGTTGAAGCGACTTCGCTGTTTATCTTTATTGGTGCCCAACCGCGTACCCAATGGTTAGATGGCGTGGTGGAACGAGACGATCGCGGCTTTATTGTCACAGGACCAGACTTAAAGGGCGATCGTCGCCGTCCGAAGGGATGGACGCAGGAACGCGATCCATATTTATTGGAAACGAATATCCCTGGTGTTTTTGCAGTCGGAGATGTGCGTCATAATTCAGTAAAACGGGTTGCTTCGGGTGTAGGTGAAGGTTCGATTTGCGTCCAATTTGTCCATCAATATCTCAGCAAAGTGTTGTAGAAAAATCAAACAATTAATTGTTTGATGTAGAGATGAATTAGGAATACAGAGGTGACAGTTATGCAGGAAATAAATCTTGCTGAGGCATCTAAAAATTTGTCTGAATTAATTGAAGCAGCAATCAATGGCGAAGAAATTGTGATTACAAAAGAAAATCAGCCCGTTGTTAAACTAACTCCTGTCTTGCCAGTTAAACGTCGCCCTTTATTTGGGAGTGCTAAAGGTTTGATTACAATTTCTGATGACTTTGACGAGCCTCTAGAAGACTTCAAGTATTATATGTAATGATGCAATTGATTGCACCTGAAACAACGCTTGAGACTTCACGACTGTTGCCCTGTATCGCTAGTCAAGAAACGTTAGTCTGCTAAAGCTGGGACTGCTAAAATCCAAAAACCCGATAAAAAAGGAGTTGTCATGCTGCACGATCCAAATCAGATGACGCTGTTCCCGAAGTTGCCTGATGAAGCTTTAGAGGAAATAAAGCAGCATGGCACGGAAATCCAACTGAATGCAGGCGATGTGCTGTTTAGTGAAGGTGAAAGCTACAACTTTCACGTTGTTTTAGAAGGCGAAATTCAGGTGACAAAGCTTGTTGGTAGCGAGACGAGAGTGCTGGCTATTCATCGCCGTGGCGATTTCATGGGTGAACTGTCGATGCTGACTGGTTCCGGTTCCCTCGCTAGTGCTTCTGCGATCGCACCCAGTCGCGTTTTACGAATTGACATCAACACCTTTAAACAAATCATTGCCCAATGTTCGCCCCTTGCTGACGTGATTCTCACAGCTATGGCTGGGCGAACTAAAGACGTGGAAGTGCAACTGCGGCAACAAGAAAAGATGGCGGCGCTGGGTAAAATGTCAGCAGGTCTTGCCCACGAATTGAATAACCCAGGGGCGGCGGCGCGACGGGCTGCTTCACAATTGCGCCTCAATTTTCAAAACTCGCAAACTCTGGCTTTGCAGCTAAATTTGCTTTCAAAAGAACAACTAAAATTTCTGACTGAAATTCAACGTCAAGCAACAGAACACGCCGCCAATCCACCCAAACTCGACACCCTTAGCCAAAGCGACAAAGAAGACGAAGTTACAGACTGGCTAGAAGACCATCAAGTACACAATGCTTGGAAACTCGCGCCCACACTGGTAAACGCCGGACTAGACCCGCTGACTCTGGATACTCTAGCTGACAATATACCCGCAGACCTAAGCAACGTCCTTACTTGGTTAGAGGCAACACTCGCATCTTATGGGCTAATCAATGAAATTGAGCAGAGTACTTCCCGTATTTCCGAGTTGGTGAAAGCAATTAAAGGCTATTCCTATATGGATCAAGCCCCGTTGCAAGAAATAGATGTACATGAAGGAATTGAAAATACCCTCCTGATCCTCAACCATCGCCTGAAAAAGGGAGTCATCGTCCACCGTCAGTACGATCGCACTTTGCCACGCATCAATGCCTATGCCAGTGAACTCAACCAAGTGTGGACAAATTTGATTGACAATGCCATTGATGCAATGGATGGACTCGGGGAAATAACAATTAGCACTTATAAGCAAAATAGCTGTATTGTTGTAGAAATTGCCGATACTGGAAAAGGTATTCCACTAACAATTCAATCGCGGATTTTTGAGCCATTTTTTACTACCAAAGGCGTGGGTAAAGGCACTGGCTTAGGTTTAGAAATTACTTACCGCATTGTTGTTAACAGACACAAAGGAGACATTCATTTTGACTCCAAACCAGGGGAAACCCACTTTCGAGTACGTTTGCCTGTTCAACCAACGATTAACTCCTGCAAAGAGGTTTCGGAATGAAAAAAGCTAGAAGTCGGTAAATGGTTTGGACGTTGAATATACCCAGACTATGGTCTAGGCTGCGTTCAACACTTTGCGGAATACGACCCGATCATCGCCCGCCGCGTAGAAGTCGCGAATGCGCGCCTCAACGATTAGTTGACCGCTATGCCCAACTCAATAATGGTACTGGCGCTTGGGCGATGGTTGAAAAGGAGACTGAACAGATTGTCGGAACCCTCCTGCTTAAGCAACTACCTGACAACGAAGGCAAGCCAACCCAGGATTATGAAGTGGGTTGGCACTTACGGAAGGCTTCTTGGGGTAAAGGTTACGCAACTGAAGCCGGAATTGCTGCCATTGACTATGGCTTCAACGTCCTCAAACTGCCAGTGATATATGTTGTAGTCAGACCAGAGAATCACGCCTCTATTCGGGTTGCTCAACGTCTTGCTATGATGCATATGGGTCGCACTCATAAATATTATGGTGTCGAACTGGAGCTTTTTAAGCTGGATGCAGAACAAAAAGCATTGGTTAGTTGTTCTTGTTGACAACAAACAATTAAAAATTAAAAATTAAAAATTAACAACTAACAACTAACAACCAACAACTAACAACCAACAACCAACAACTAACAACTAACAACCAACAACCAACAACTAACAATTAGCAATTAGCAATTAGCAATTAACAACATATGCTTGACATAAACACTTTACGCCAAGTACCACTCTTCGCCCAACTACCAGAAGGTCGGTTGCGATTGCTACTTGAACAAGGTAAAGAGGTATGGCGGGAACCTGGTGAAGTTCATCGTCATGAAGGCGAAAAAGCCGACCATGTTTTTGTGCTGCTTGAAGGTCAAATTCGGATTACACAGAAAGTTGGCAACCAAGAGATTTTGCTAGCAATTTACGAACCAAAAACACTGTTTGGCGAATTGCCTGTTTTAATGGGTCAAGAATTTTTCTGGGCAAGTGGTCGTGCCGTAACTCGCTCCCATATTTTTGAATTGCCAAATCAGGCGTTTTGGGAACTGCTTTCGAGTTGTACTTGCGTGATGACGACAATTCTCCGTACAATGGCACAGCGGGTGCAACAAGTAGAGTCGCTATCACAGCAACGAGAAAAATTGGTAGCATTAGGCACTTTGGCAGCAGGGCTTGCCCATGAGTTGAACAATCCCGCTTCCGCAAGTCGTAGGGCAGTGGGGCAATTACGAGAGACGGTGCAGGTGTTGCAACCTCTAACGATGAAGCTGAATCAGCAGCAGATAACCAGCACTCAAAAAGCCTTTCTTGCTGAGTTGCAATCATCTGCTTTAGCCAGTGCCAGAACTTCCCCGAAACTTGATCCGTTAACCCAAAGCGATCGCGAGGATGAAGTCACGCAATGGCTAGAAGAACACGAGATCGCCAATGGTTGGAAACTCGCTTCCACACTGGTAACAGCAGGATTTGATATCGACTGGCTGGAGAATATTAATCAGAATGTCGGCGAATTGTTGCTCGCGGATGTCCTCTCTTGGATAGAGGTAACACTGGAAGAATTCGGGCTGTTGGACGAAATCGAGCATAGCACCGTCCGTATTTCTACGCTAGTGCAGGCAGTTAAAGATTACTCGTACATGGATCAAGCTCCCCTACAGGAAATAGACGTACATGAGGGTATAGAAAGCACCTTAACAATCCTGGGTCACAAGCTGAAGCAGGGTGTGGTAGTAAAGCGGGAGTATGGCTGTGACATGCCGCGTATCAATGCCTATGGCAGTGAACTGAATCAAGTATGGACAAATTTGATTGATAATGCTATTGATGCGTTACAAGAGGGAGTGGGGAGTGGAGGAGATGAGGAGGATAGGGAAGATGAGGGG
>CAXTSI010000200.1:0-14698 GCA_964246695.1 uncultured bacterium | reverse complement strand
CAATTAGCAATTAGCAATTAGCAATTAGCAATTAGCAATTAGCAATTAGCAATCAGCAATTAGCAATTAGCAATTAGCAATTTCCTAAGCTCATGAAAACATGCGTTGTCTAAATTCAAAAGCTGCTTGCACCTCAGGAATTTCCCTTGCTAATAGTTCAACAAATTGGTAAGGAGAGGTGTCAGAATTTTCAGCTAATATCTCTTCTACAATCAGACTTGCCATTGGTCCAATGTGGTAAGCTAGTTCTTGCTGACAGCGCTGTATAAACGCTGTTGTGAGTGACGATTGTTGTCCTGATTGGGAAGTTGGCGGACTAGTGGAAAAGGACGATTGTTGTCCTGGTTGGGAAGTTGGCGGACTAGTGGAAAAGGATGAACTAGCTGCGCCTTGATATTGGTTATTTAATGGCGGCTTTGTTGCCATAGGGTTAGATTGAGGAGCGAATAAGACAGTAGGAGGTAAATCAAGAATCGTTGACTGTGACACCACTTGAGGTTGTTGAAGGCGCTCAAGCTCTGTGAGAACTTCCCTCGATGTTTTGTACCGCTGCTTAGGTGTCTCTGCCAGCATCTTATTGAGTATTTGAGCAAAAGCATTGCTGACATTGGCGTAGAGATGCCAATTCCACTCCAAGGAATATTGATCCATTAGCAAGGATGGATCTCTACCTGTTAGCAGCACAATTGAAGTCACACCCAAGGCATAAAGGTCACTGGAGGGAGAACACATCCCCAAGCTAATCTGTTCGCGAGGAGCGTATCCCACTTTTCCCACGAGCGACATTTTGCCAACAAATGTCACATGGTTTAAACTGCTAGCTTCGTTCAGGTCAGCTATCTGCTTTCCTACTCCGAAATCGATCAGCACAGGCAGATTATTGCCGTCAGGTAACATGATATTGTCAGGGGAAATATCTCGATGGATGATGTGGTGCTGATGAACATATTCCAAAACAGGTAACAGCAATGTCAGCCACTTTATCACCTCGTCTTCAAAAAAAGTTAGTCCCTGACGTTGACGTTCTCCTAATAGAGTAGAGTATGTTTTACCATTCACATATTCTTGTACCAAGAACAGCCGACCATCTCCTTCAAAGCAAGCTAAAAATCGAGGAATTTGAGGGTGTTCCAGTTGGTGGAGAATTTTTGCCTCTCTTTTGAATAAATTGCGACATTTCTCTAAAGCATGCTCGCCTGTGCCACTGGGAGCAAATTCCTTCAGGACACAAGGTTCGTTAAAGCGACGAGTGTCAAACGCCAAATACGTTCGCCCTAATCCCCCCTGTCCCAGAAGTTTTTGGATAATATAGCGGTTATCGATCAGAGTTCCGGAAGGTATTTGTGGTTTTACCATAGAGGGTTGAAACATATTGATCGCACTCCTAAATATTTTTTTCTAGATAATTTGGTTTTGCTTAAACCTTCACCACAGTTGCGCATTTCCCTGACAGGAGTTTGTGAAAAAATAGGTAATTTTTCCCTGATTGAGTTATTTATCTCTACGGCAACCTCTTAAAAGCCTAATTATCTATCGGTATAATTCTGAGAAAAACCGCGCTTAAATTATTAATTTTTATAAAGCTGCATTAGTTGCCCGTTTGCCTACCTACCTTCTGTTTATCAATAGATTCTTGAGGGAGCAGTACTACAGGTGTTTGCTTGACCTGTGGCTCCAAGGGTCTAACTTTTTCAACTAAATTGATAAACTGTCTATAATCAGGTATTTTAGCACTAGAGATATAACCAGCGTCTGCTGCAATATCCCCAGGTGCGAGGCTCATCGCCTGTTCAATTTGCTGCTGTCGGTTACGATCTACACCAGGTCCCAGCAGTACAAGCCCAGAAGGAATCCACCGACTAGTGTGTAAAGTTCTAAATTTTGTGGTTATATCCCGCCGATAAAGCTCGAAATCCTTGTCAGATAAAGCGCCAGCGTCAACACTGCCTTCACTGAGCCACTGTAGTACTGTTTTGGGAGTGGGGGCAAAACGGATTTGAGCGAGGGTTAAACCATAAAGATCGTACAAAGGAACATAGTAGCCAGGGGCGGAACCTATCTCTCCTAAGGCAATGGTCTTATAAGCTAGGTCTGATATTTTTTGAATTGGTTTATCATCTCGTACTACAAGTAAAGAGCGTTGTCTACTACTGATTCCCTCCATTGAGAACAGAGGAAGGTAGAGTCCTTTGCTGATTGCGATCGCTGCTAAACCTGGAGGCGCAAACACAATGTCCCACTTTTTGCGCTGAATTTGCTCAATGGCTTGCAATTCGTTATAAGCCGGTTCCAGTTCCACAACCGACTGAGTTTGTGCTGCTATATAGTCTTTGAAGCGCTCGTATTTATATAAAGAAACACTTCCTTCACCGTAGCTTACCACGCCTATAGTCAGTTTTTCTGGGCTGTTTGTTTCTTTTTTTGAACTGCATCCTACTCCTAGTAGCCCGATTAGCACTAGTAACTGGAACAGCAGAAAACGCCGCAATTTTATCGATTTCATTAGGAAAAGACGATAATATAAAGGTTATGATGTAGGGTATTTTGCTCATCGCTATTTCAAGTGCTGAAGAACGCGAGCACTTTTCAAAAGTTCATTCTGCCTAAAGCCAATGTTGTCATAGCATTCTGTTTCATTTCTATCCTAAAAGTGCATCACTTGATTTTGCCGAGCGCATAAATTTTAATATTTGTTAAAGAAAACGACTAATTACCCAATATTATGACTGCTAGATTTGAAAAACCAACGCTTGTTACTCCTCAACCTTTTTTGGAACTGAATAATCAAGGGAAAATCCTTCAGCTTCCTCTTGAAAAGAATGAACATCGATTCGGACGCGATCGAGCGTGGGCAGATTTAGAAATTCCAGAGATAGGCTGGGACATACTTTCTAGAAAGCAGGCAATTTTAAAAAAAGAAGGAGAAGACTATCGCATTTATGATGGCGATGGTTCAAAGCCCAGCAGTAATGGGATATATATCAATGAAACTCGAATCGATCACCTAGTCGGCTATCCATTGAAAAATGGAGTGCAGTTGGAAATCGGGAAATCTGCTAACAACCGAATTTTGTTAACTTACTTTAAACCAATTGAGGAGTCCTTGGTAATACCCAGTACTCGGCGTTTGGTTTTAAAAGGATTGAAGGAATGGCCCGTGCAACTGGGTCGTGCTCCCAAACCAGATAAATATTCCTCAATGCAGTTAGACTCACCTACGGTTTCCCGCCTGCATGCCACTATTTATCCTGATGGTCAAAAGGGACACATTCTGCACGACCTGAGTGTCAACGGTACTTTTGTTAATGGCAAACGTGTTGAGAAACGTTTGCAACTGACGGATGGGAGTACGATTCACATTGGTCCGTTTAGCCTGCTTTACAAGGGAGATTCCCTAGAGATACTGGATACAGGAAGTCGAATCCGCCTTGATGTTGATCGGCTGGTGCGAAAGGTTAAAGATAAGGTGGGAAAAGAAAAAGTTATCCTCAACGATGTGTCTTTGGTGATTGAACCGGGACAATTGGTAGCGTTGGTAGGCGGAAGCGGCGCTGGTAAGTCTACCTTGATGAAATCCTTATTAGGAATTGAACCAGTATCGAACGGCACAGTGTTTCTGAATGGAGACAACTTGCGTCAAAACTGGATCGTGTATCGATCGCAAATTGGCTATGTCCCCCAAGATGACATTGTGCATCCTGACTTAACAGTTGAGGAAGTTCTGGCTTATGCATGCAAGCTGCGATTACCACCAGACACAGATGTGTCAGCCATTGTTCAAACCACGTTAGAGCAAATCAAGCTGACTCACGTCAGAACTAACTTTATTCGTAACCTCAGTGGTGGACAGCGTAAACGCGTCAGTATTGGTGTGGAACTATTAGCAGACCCGAAACTGTTTTTCTTGGATGAACCGACTTCTGGTCTTGACCCTGGTCTGGACAAAGAGATGATGAAGTTACTGAGAGAATTAGCAGATCAAGGGCGGACAGTGGTATTAGTCACCCACGCAACAGCCAATATTGAGGTTTGCGATCGCATTAATTTTATGGGTCGAGGCGGCAAACAGTGCTATTTTGGACCACCCCTGCAAGCACTACGCTTTTTCGAGATGCCCTCTGTTGACTTGAAGTACTTCTCAGATATCTATATTAAGTTAGACCAAGGCGGAACTCCAAATGAAGTTAGCGCCACCGTTGACCATTGGGCGCAGAAATACCTGGAATCTCCAGAGTATCAGACCCACGTAAAATCTTTGCTCACTCTAGGTCAAGAAAGTAACTTATCGCCTGTTGATAAGATCCACACAGGGATATCTCCTTTTAAACAACTGTGGTTGCTCAGTCAGCGGTATATTCAGTTAGTGCTACGCGATCGCTCAAGTTTAATTTTCTCTTTGTTATCCGGTCCCATTGCGATCGCTCTAACTGCTTGGATATTGTATAATAAGAATCCCCTGCTGAGACTGAATCCTCCAGAAATCACCCAAGGTCCCTTAGCACTCAAGCTACTCTTCATTTTCAGTTGTATTGGGATTTGGATTGGACTTTCTAGTTCTGTCCAAGAAATTATCAAGGAATCAGCGATTTACGCCAGAGAACGGCTGATAAATTTAGGCTTATTTCCCTATATAGGTTCTAAAATCCTGATTCGTTCTGGTTTAGCCGTTGCTCAAACCCTGCTAATTATTTTAGCCGTATTGGTGGGTTTTCAATCACCACAATATAACCTTACACCTTGGTTTCTGGGTTTGGGGATTACTAATTTTTTAACACTTCTAGCAAGTATCAGCCTAAGTTTAATGATTTCCGCCTTTGTCAAGAACGAGAATGAAGCAAATAGCATTCTTCCCTTGATAATGATTCCGCAAATCATTTTATCAGGGGTGCTTTTTGAACTGAAAGGATTACCTGCAAAACTGGGCTGGCTGACCATCAGTCGCTGGTCTATAGGATCTTATGGAGCCTTAGTCAATGTCAATGAAATGGTTCCAAAAATATCTAATACACCTGGAGTACCGTCTTTAGATAAAATTTTTACAACTTCTTCTGTCTACGATCCAACCTGGAATAATCTGGGCTTAAATTGGGGGATTCTTGTGCTGCAGAGTCTGATTTGCTTAGCTGTAGCGCTGTGGTTGCAAAAGCGGAAGGATATTGTTTGAGCTTACAGCAGTTTACAATTGAACGGTGAGCAATGCGCTGACAGATTAATGTTTTTGTCTGTTTGTCAAGAGTAATGCCAATTCTGTAATCGCCTAAACGAATTTTGTACTTATCCGGATATCCCTTCATTTTTTCTAGATATCCTAAGTCAAAAGGATTCTCTGACTCTAGTTCTTGAAAGACAATCGGTTCTACGCGCTCTTGAATCTCTGCTGGTAAATCTGCTAAGTCTTTCAAGAATCTCTTGGTGTATTCAACTTGCCACATTCTTGCTCTTCAGTGCTTGATAATATCTCATGTTATCTTCAACACCTCCCAACTGGAACAAACCTCATCAACTTCCACCACAGCGGATTTTAATTGTGGAAGATGATCCGGTAATGCAACTGGGCTTGGAGCAGTTTTTTGAAGAACATCCTCAATACCAAATCGTGGGGATAGTAGCTGATGGTTGTCTGGGAGTAGAAGCCGCTATAAAACTCCAACCTGATTTGATCATCATGGATATTGGTCTTCCTAAGTTAGATGGAATTGCAGCGACACGACAAATCAAGGCAAATCTACCGAATGTGCGGGTAGTAATGTTAACTTCCCATAGTAATGAGACAGAGATGATAGCTGCCCTAGCTAGTGGCGCTGACGCCTGCTGCATCAAGGGTACAAGTTTGGAGCAGTTGTCAGTAGCCATCAGTGCTGCTGAAGTCGGGGCTACCTATCTAGATAGAGCGATCGCCCGAAGTATCATTGAACATCTCAAACCTCCAACTCCCACCAATCAAGTTGGTCAACTCTCATCACGGGAGCGAGAAGTTCTCAAACTTTTGGTCGAAGGTAAAAGTAACCCGGAAATTGCGACTGAACTTTATATGAGCCTGAGTACGGTGAAGACCCATATTCGCAGCATTATGAACAAACTCGCTGTCAATGACCGAGTCCAAGCAGCTGTTGTGGCACTACGTAACGGACTAATCTAGAGTTAGAAACCGGGTTTTTACTCTTAAGAAATAGGCAATGTAAACCAGAAAGTTGACCCGACAGCAGGTTGACTTCTCACACCAATCTTGCCACCATGTGCTGTAATAATTTGCCGACACACGTACAATCCTAAACCCAGACCGGGCATAAAACGGGCACTTTCACCTCTGGTATATAGTTCAAACACTCTGGCACACTGGTTTTGACTCATTCCCACGCCGTTATCCTGCACGCGACAGAGTATTTTTTTGCCTTTAACGATCGCATCTACGGTTAGAGTAACAGAGTGCGGATTATGTTTCAAGGCATTAGAAATCAAGTTGTTGAACACTCGTTGCAATTGAAGAGCATCGGCGTTGATTAACGGCAAATTAGCATTCACCAGATTCTTCACAACGACTCGATTCTGGATCAATAAAGGTTCCAAGTCACAGAGGACGGAATTAACCACAATACACAGTTGCAGTTGATCGCAGTGAAGTTCAATCCCCCGTGCTTCCAAGGTGTAGGCTTCTTGCAAGGCGTTAATCAAGTTGATTTGGCGTGAATTTCCCTCGTGCAGCCGTTCCAAAACTCTCTTGCTAACAGTCACTTGTGAGTCAGACTTTTTCAACAAATTTTGCAATACAATTCCAGTACCCATTAGCGGCGTGCGTAAATCATGGGAAATGGCATGTAAAAAAAGTCGCAATTCTCGGCGGGATTCAAATTCTGACTGTTGCAGACGTTCATGCAAGTACACGCCTAAGTCACAAATTAAACAGAACCAAAATATGTACAAGAAAAATCCTTCGTCGAAAAGCCGACGGTTTCCAAGTGGTGTCAAGCCTAGTGCCAAGTTGACACCCACATAATAAACCAATGGACTCAACTGTGATACCAAATGTAGCCGCCAACGCACGGGGATGAGAGTTGCCTGGGTTAGGAACACTAGAATCCAGATACTAAAACTTGATGATCGAACAAAACCGCTGAGTGTCCCCAGTATTTGTGGTATGAGTGTGCATGATAAAGATAAACACAGGTAAAGCAAGGCTGGATAGCGATGACCCAACTTGGATTTGTGGAACATCAGCAAGCCGACTATCAGCAGTCCATAAATCACATCCTCTACGATCTCAAGGGATTTTAGCTCTTGAGGAAAGGTTTCTGACCGGTGGAGATAGAACACACGATAAATGTCCAAAACCGCGCTACAGCACAAGAAAGGAATTGCCCCCCATAAGCACAAACCAAGACGCCTCCACATAAACTGGTTTCGCCAAGCTTTGTATTCTGCCGACTCTGTAGGGGGCAATGCGTGCTTAAATATCGTCTGAAGAAGGCGAATCAGCCAATTTATAGTGCCAATACCAGTGAATACTAACTTGCTGGCAAGAGATGCCATAAACAACGCGTCACGAATAAGCTCAAAACTACCATCCTATTAACAGCGATCGCTATCGTCCAATCGGTCATTTTTGCAGCTAAAAAATTGTCCGGTCGGTCAAACCTACTGAACGATGTGACATGGCACTACTTACTTTTACATTAAAGCCAATCCCATCACCCACACAAGCTGGGAATTTTCACAATGAATAATCACTTTAAATGGCGCAAACGTCGGTTTTTTGCTGCCATATTCACACTGACTTTAGTACTGTCTATTACTACTTCGCTCAGTAGTTTCATTAGCCAAAGAACCGAGGCACAAAACCCACTCAGCTACCCTAGAAACCAAGCACTATACGTCCCGATGAGGGACGGCGTAAAAATCGGGATTGACGTGTGGTTGCCGTCTTATTTGTCACCCAATACCAAAATTCCCACGATTATGCGTGCCACCCGCTACTGGCGTGCGGTTGACTTAGTGGATAACAGTCGGGAATCAGATCCAAATGCCACTGAGTTGATTGAGCCTTACAAGGGTGATGTAGACAAATTCAACAATTCTGGTTACGCTGTGGTACTAGTTGATGCGCGTGGTACTGGTGCTTCCTTCGGCGTTGTTTCTGCCCCAAACTCACCAGATGAAATCAAGGACTACAGCCAAATTGTAGATTGGATCGTTGCTCAATCTTGGTCAAATCAAAAAGTAGGGGCGTATGGCACTTCCTTTGATGCCGACACCGCCCAGTTACTGGCAGTGAATAATAACCCAGCCGTGAAAGCGATCGTCCCCCGGTTTCTCGACTTCGATCCTTATGCCGATATCATCTTTCCTGGAGGAATTTTGAATGAAGGGTTTCTCAAGGGGTGGAGTGAAGGCAACAAACTCCTTGATACCTCCCCCTGTTCTTTCGGTGAGAAGGGAGAAATTTGCGAAAACTTTCACAAAGCTGGCATCATCGGGGTCAAACCAGTGGATGAAGACAAAGACTTGCATCTGTTGGCAGAAGCAGTCAAAGAACACACAGCCAATATCGATGTGTACGAAGCAGCTAAACAATTGACCTATCGTGACGAAGCTTTCGGCAAATCAGGTCTTAGTTTTGAAAATATTAGCTCTTACAACTTTAAAAATGAGATTGAACGCTCAAATGTAGCAATTTACGGTTGGGGTAGTTGGTTTGATGCTGGAACGGCAAATGGTGTCCTTAGTCGCTTCATGACATTTAGCAATCCCCAAAAGGCGGTCATTGGACCGTGGACTCACGGTGCTTTCAACAACGCCAATCCCTATTTTCCCGAAGGTACTCCGGTCAATCCATCCCGTGAAGAGCAACTCGCGGATATGGTCAACTTCTTCGACACCTACCTCAAGGACAACAATCGCAAGCCGAAATTAGAACGAGAGCTAAAGTACTATACTATGGTCGAGGAGAAGTGGAAAACCACCAAAGTTTGGCCACCTGTGGGCGTAACCAATCAACGCTTGTTCTTGGCAGCGAATCACGGTCTGACTACTGCACCGACCACCAACCAAAACGGCGAGGATAAGTACACTGTCAACTTTGAGGCAACCACTGAAAAAGACACTCGTTGGGCACAAAATTATGAAAAACTGACTTATCCGAACCGTGCCGAAGAAGACAAAAAGCTACTCACCTACACCAGCAAACCACTCTCAACCGAGGTAGAAATCACAGGTCATCCTTTAGTCACCCTCTACGCTTCTTCTAGCGCAAACGATGGAGCCTTCTACGTCTACCTCGAAGATGTGGATGAAAATGGCAATGTCACATATCTTACAGAGGGTCAATTGCGACCCCTCCACCGGAAAATATCCAAGGAACGCCCACCATATGCAATCTTTGGACCTTACCATTCGTTCAAAGAAAAAGACGGACAACCGTTAAAACCAGGACAAGTGAACAAGTTAACGTTTGATTTGCTACCCACTTCAGTTCTAATAAAGAAGGGACACCAGATTCGAGTTGCGATCGCCGGACACGACCAAGACTCTTTCATTCGTTATCCAAAAGAAGGCACACCAGAAATTAGTGTGCAGCGGAATGCCGTTAACGCTTCTTACATCGACTTACCTGTAATGAAACGTAGATAATGTAGTTGACTGAAAACAATTTTTATGATATATATCGGGCGATAACTACGGAGAGCGATCGCCTATCTTTCATGGTATGACACAGCGGAATCTAGAGCAGTCAACATTCCGTTCTACAATTTTTTTGACACCAAGTTAATATTTCAGACAGGTCTAATGGAGCGACGGTCTTTTTTACTAGGTACAGGTACACTGCTACTCTCACAACTGCTTGTTAGCTGTGCTGGCAACAACCAGGCGACGCTAACAGTGCAGCTTTTGAAAGATTCTATTCCCGGTCAGGTGGTGAATAAATTTAGCAAAGATTTGCAGCAGAAGGCACAGTTAAAGTTTTCTCCAGTAGAGCAGTTACAGGATTTGTTTCAGCAATTGCAAACTTGGCAAAAGAAAACAAATGCCAATAACGACGAGGGATGGCGTCGCCTTATACCGTTTGCTAAAGCAGAAATTGGTGTAAGAGCTAACTTAGTGACATTGGGAGATTACTGGATCAGCGCAGCAATCGAGCAGAAACTGATTAAACCACTGGAAGTAGGACAGCTAAAACATTGGTCTACTCTGCCCAAACGGTGGCAGGAATTAGTAACGCGCAACGACCAAGGTCAGGTGGATGCTAAAGGAAAAGTTTGGGCTGCTCCTTACCGTTGGGGTAGTACCGTAATTATTTATCGCCGTGACAAATTTCTGCAAAAATTGGGTTGGACACCGAGGGATTGGAGTGATTTGTGGCGAGGTGAACTCCAAGAGCGCATTTCTCTGCTCGATCAACCCCGGGAAGTGATTGGTCTAGTTTTAAAAAAGCTCGGACAATCCTATAATACAGAAAAGCTTGACACAGTTCCAAACTTGGAAAAAGAACTACGGACATTAAACCAACAGGTAAAGTTTTATAGTTCCAGTAGGTATTTAGAACCCTTAATTAGTGGAGATACTTGGCTAGCTGTTGGTTGGTCAAGCGATGTACTGCCAGTGATTGGACGTTATCCACAGCTTGCAGCAGTTATTCCCCAGTCAGGAACAGCACTTTGGGCAGACTTATGGGTACACCCAGCAGGTAATGACAGGGAGACTCTATCATCCCAATGGATTGATTTTTGTTGGACTAAGAGCATTGCTAAGGACATTTCTCTACTTACCAAAACTAATTCGCCAATTCCTACAGACATTGGCACATCTAACATCCCAGAATCATCACGCAACTTGTTGCTATTTAATTCTGAAGTTTTTGATAAAAGTGAATTTTTGCTTCCCCTACCCCAAGCAGCAGCTACTCAGTATGAATCTTTGTTTGCCAAAATTAAGGGTTAGTTGATAGTTGTTAGTTGATAGTTGATAGTTGATAATTGATAGTTGATAATTGATAGTTGATAGTTGATAGTTGATAGTTGATAGTTGTTACCATTAGCAATTAGCAATTAGCAATTAACAATTAGCAATTAGCAATTAGCAATTAGCAATTAACAATCAACAACTAACATTTATCTTACTTTAGTATTTATCTCAATCCTGCATGAGGTTGGACTTGTACTAAAGTTACAAGTGTAGGTTGCTAAACGTTCTTTTTGATAATCGAAAACCCGGACGTTATAACCATTATTCCGTGCAACAGTGCCAAAGCGATTAACAAAGCCGTAGCGCTCTATATAGTCTAGTGAAATCCAAACTTGCTGATTTACCAATAAATCTACTCGTGCAGGTTCTGTATTTGTAGCCGGATATGCTATCCAGTTATTCAACAGCTTATTCTCGGAGTTTTGTTTTGCCAACCACAAACTGGGAACAGTTAATCCTCTTTGGGAAATGGTGTTAGCTGTAATCACATCTTTTGGATTTTTCAACAAGCTTAATTCCAAAGGAGCATTGGAAGGCATTGGAACCGAGGGAGTTACGGCAAGTGAGAATTGGTTTGGTAAGAGGGATGTGGTGAAGCAGATACTTAACAGTCGTGCAAGCGATCGCATTTTTTATCACTTGAGAATTGCTGACAAAGAGTGAGTTGCGGGAAACTCACAACTGCAAAACTTACCAACATATATCATACCTTTCTGTTGCCATCCACAAACCACTACTCACGTAAGGGCTTGATGAGCCGCTGTCGGTGGGACGGTTGAGCCGAGATAAGGGATAAAACGGAAATGAGGACTCTTAACCCTTGATTTTTCGTTATCTACAACAGTGTTGCGTATAAGAAAGTAGCAAATTACCAAACCTATGTATGAGAAGCATTTTCAGCCTCTATTTCCGAAATCGCAGCTATCTCGGCTCAACCTCAACATGACTTATTTCTGGAAAATCAAATTCAGCTAGGCGTTTAGAATTTTGGTTGTGGTGGTTAAATGTTGCTAGCCCAATCACCTCGTGCTTCTTGGTGCCTACTTATTGCAAGTAAACATTCTTCTTATTTATCTCCCTAGTAGCTTTATAAATGTTAGTTTTTATGAAAATCAGGTACGATTCTCTTTTAAAGAGGCTTGCCTTATTCAGGTTGAGGAAGGTAATCACAGCCAAAAAAATATGCGCCCAAACGTTGACCAAAAAAAGATAGAGCGACTTATGCAAGCCTTGGGTAGGGAAGCTCAGGGTTCAGGGTGCATTTACTTTACAGGTGGTGCTAGTGCCCTACTGATTGGATGGCGTAGTTCCACAGTTGATGTTGATATTCGTCTAGACCCCGAACCTCCAGGCATTTTTCAAGCTATTGCCAAACTTAAACAAGAATTGAAGATCAATATCGAACTGGCTTCCCCACAGGATTTCTTACCTCCTCTTCCAGGGTGGCGTGATAGGAGTGTATTCATTGGCAAACAAGGTAAAATCTCGTTTTATCATTATGACTTCACAGCCCAAGCTCTTTCTAAACTATCCAGAGGTTTGGAGCGTGACATTAATGATGTTCAAGCCATGTACGAACAAAGATTGTTTTCCTTAAGACAGTTGCGTGATTGCTTTGAAGCCATTGCACCCGAATTAATTCAATTCCCCTCGCTCGATGGTGATGTTCTTAGAAGCAGGGTTGAGAGCTTCATTGAGCGTTTTGAAGGTAAATCAGAGTCAGGTCAGCAATGAATCTATCGGAATTGCCAGGAGCAGAATTCATCTTACCCGGAATAGACGACCTTCACAAAGGTCAGAATCAAACTATTGGTTCGCTATTAATTGCGATGGCTGCAACGCGCTTAAGCGCAGCAGGCTTAGATTTCCCAAAAGATAATCTAGCGCCTGAGCCAGAACTGACCTTATATGCCCTTCTTCAAAATGAACGAGACGATGCCTACCCTTATTACAATGCTTTGCTCTCTAGGCTCATCAGCTTTTGTAACGCTCTTGAATTGATTAATAAAGATAAGCTACTTAAGAACCGTTAGGGGCCACCCATGCAGCAACACAACGGGGTCGCCTTGACCACTCTTTACATAGTGCAGGCGCACACCATTGACATCTGCTTGATGATGAGTAAATTCGTTTTTACCTGCCATAAGTTTTCCTCAGTTAGATTACCTTGCTGCGATGCTCTACATGCTACACCAAAATAACGATTTGACTGAAGGAAGGAGCCTCTATTAATGGACAAAGAAGGTTTCTTGTGCTTGCTCAAAATTGAGAGAACTCAATACTTCCGTTTCTCATCTTAAATAGACGTATCCGAATGTAAAGCAAGTACTGCTAATTTAGCAACATCATAAATGAATACTGGATGCAACTTGATTCTTTTAGAACAGATAGCAGAATTTCTTGATCGCTTCTTTGCTGTCGATCGCTTCCCGCAAGAAGAAAGAGGTGGTGTGTATTTACCATCATCACGCCCCGTCAAACGTTTAGGGTTAGCACTCTTATTCGTGGACACATTTGCCAGAATGGGCGATCGCTCAAAATTTAGACGCGCTATTCTTACATCGACCCTGGAAACTTGAAGAGGGACTTGCACCTGATATCGGTGTCATTTCCTATCATCTAGCATTTGATGAGCGCTTGACACTCGGTTTCAATCTCCGGTTGGCGTCCGCACTGTCCATGTCTTGCTTAGAAGTGCTGGGTGAGAAAGAAGGTAGAGCCTCAGATCTTGCACCATTCTCAATAAGACCTAAAAAACCGGGTTTCTCAACCACAAATAAAGGGTCTCAGCCTTGAATATTTGCAAGAAACCCGGTTTTTGATGCTGGTGCAAGATATCAGGAGCGATCGGGATGGTTGGAGAAATTCCCACTCAAAACTTTGCTAATTTATGTAATTGTGTAAGTCAAGTCTTTGGTGGATACGAGCAAGTATGTGCAGCAGATTGTCATGAAGTGACACGAATTGCTGTTGTTGGTGCAATGACAGACTCGCTGGTACGTGAAGCGGCAACTCGTGGTGCTCAGGTATACATTACAGGACAGCTACGACAGCCTGCCCTTCAGACAATGCTAGAAACTAAAATTGCCGCGATCGCCATTGGTCATCGTCGTAGCGAAGCTTGGGGTTTACGCGCACTCGCCAGTGTACTGCATGAACGCTGGTCTAGCTTAGAAATGATTATACGGGTTACGCAGCCATCAGAATAAGTCATTGATTGAGGAATTGGATAAAAGTGCTAATGCGTTAATTTCATCTATCCGCAGACAGGTCGTGATTATGAATGGCTATTTCAGCGCGATGGTATTGAGTTCCGCTTACCTGTAGAAGGTAACTTCCGCATCGACCACGCCGAGGCGCTGCTTGATGCGGCGATTGGGGGGGTAGGGCTGATTCAAGTATACAACTACATTGCAGGTCAGGCGATCGCGTCTGGCAAACTTAAGCCTGTACTAGAAAGCTATGTCGCCAAAGGTTCAGCGATCGCCGTTATTTATCCCCAAAAACGTCACCTGTCAGCAAAAGTTCGCGCCTTCGTTGACTTTATGAGCGAGTTGATGGCAGTACTGCGAAAAGAGCGAATTGTTGAATAGATACAGGACTTACGCAAAAGCTGGCTTTGAACAAAAATGTTGAGCGCAGTCCCCACCTAAAAATACTATAAAGTTAAATAATGCGACACAGGTCGTAGGGGCACGGCAGTGCCCATTGGTGTCAACTTAACGTAAAAGCTAAGTAAGCC
>CAXTSI010000199.1:0-14721 GCA_964246695.1 uncultured bacterium | reverse complement strand
AGCCTCCTGTCAAAATAGCTCGATGCCAGGTTATTATTTACACAAAAGCCCCCTTTCGGAAAGCGAAGGGGGCTTTTGTTATTGTTATGATGATTGCAATATGTTGAAGTATTCTGCAGTAGAATTACTGTCATGACATTACCGACCATCACCCAAGACACAATAGATCTTGCTCCAGGAGATGAGTTAATCCTGCGATTTAGAACATGGGATAACTATGAAGATTTGCTTGCTCGTCGGCAGGATAAAGCGGGACTAAAAATTAGATATAGCAGCGTTACTCAAGAAATTAGAATTATGTCACCTTTGCCGGGGCATGGCAAAAATACTGATATATTAGCAGACTTGGTGAAGGCTTTGCTCCGACATCAAGGTAAAGACTGGGAGGCATTTACACCAATTACTCTAAAAAAAGCAAATCAACAGGGCGCAGAACCAGACTACTGTTTCTATATTCAAAATCGAGAGCGTATTTTAGGAAAGGAACGCATTGACTTTGAAGTTGATCCACCTCCTGATTTAGTAATTGAAGTAGACCTGACATCTACCACAAAAGCGGAAGACTATCAAGCAATTGCTCCTACTGAACTCTGGATTTATCGCCGAGGTAATTTACTTATTTATCAGTTCGATGGGCAACAATATCGGGAGAGCCAAAATAGTTACAATTTCCCTGAATTTGATTTGAAAAAACTTATACCACAATATGTTGATCGAGGCTGGCAGGTTGGTTCAAGCGTTGCTGTGCGAGAGTTTGAAAAGTTTTTGCTCGAAGGTAGTTAGTGACTCGAAATTATTAATGATATTGTAAGTTGGTTAACTCATATCTTGCACCACTAAGAATGTTGCGAAAATTAGAGCAACAAAAAACATATGATTATCTAGGGTGGGCAGTGCCCACCTACCCCTTCTACAAGGGAGGTGCAAGATGTCAGTTAAGCGAAGTGCAACCTAACAGAAGCCTCCATTTGTTGGGTAACACGAGCGTTCAACCCAACCTACAACTGCCCACCTTACTCTCTACCACCCATCTTGTCTCTAATTTCCACATCCCAAAATACTAAAAATAGCAGACACCAATTGAGCAAGTATTCCTAGCGAACCGGTAGCCACAGCTATATGACTTCCAAGTGCTGTTGATATTGCTTCAAAACTAGCTCCAGCAGTAATCATTGTGACTAAAATAGTTGCGATACCTACAATACTAACTCCACTACCGACAACGAAAATTCCACACGCAGCAACTAAAGCCACTATAACTGCCCACAGAAGTGGATTAGGGTCAGTGCAAGATGTACTTGCTAATAAAATGTGGAATAACTGCAACGACTCCAACTGCATATGTCTACTCCGGATAAATTTCTAAATCTTCATATAGATAGTGTTCCCGATAGCTCAAGGAGTTTAACAGTTTAAGTAAGAGTTAAGCGAAGTCATTCTTGGTTGAACTTAACATGGTTAGGACTTACGCATTAACAGAAATAGTAAAAGTCTGTCCGGATTTTTCCCGTCGTAGGGGCGCGGAAACCGCGCCCTTACAATGTGGTCCATTACCTGAAATCCTTGTAGATACGCGAAATTTGAGCCAGCGCGCATGAGGAGGTTTTCCTTCCGTAGGCGACTGGTGAGTCCAGTCCTGAACGCGAGTGCGTCTCCGTAAGGAGAAGGAGGGAAACCCTCCGTAGGGAACTGGCGATCTTCGTAAGCGTTGCGATAAAACGGTACAAGGAGCCGAAGAACGAGCGTCACCCGAAGGGCGTCGCGTCTCTACATTCTTTTTCGGAGATGTCCAATGGGAAGCAGCTTCTTAGTGGTTAACTCGGTTTGAAGATAGCGATCGCACTTTTAATTGTGATTTTAGATGGTCATCTCAATCCTTGTGCTACTATTATCTTTGTTTTGGAGTGTATATGGAGATCGCAATCTGTATAGTTTGATGACCTAAAAGTGATGAATTGGGATCGCGCTTCTGTGTTTATTGGGTATGATGGTTGTGATAACCTGCCACCAGTGGTAATTTACTAATAAAACTAAGTTGGTATTTGAAGATTAAACTAAGTAAAGCCTCTTTCACGAACCTAGAAGGAGGTTTGATTTTAAGGATTTCATTTGGCAAGGTGATATTTTTACTTATACAATCTAAAACAAGGCTTTTATAGAACGCAAGCCTTAATATCCTAGATTTATTAGTCTGTTAACAATTCCGGGTGAAACAGCTATAACTAATCCACAGATGGTAGATCAAATAAATGATATCGCTTGGCAAGCTCACCAAGGTAGCGTTGCTGCGATTATTCAGATATTGAATGAAAGGCTCGCTAATTCTGGTGTCAGAACTAGAGCTATTTTTGAAAAGGGTGTCTTACAACTTCTTTGTGAGGCTTCTACGGTAGACAAACTTGAACAATCAATCCTAGTAAAGCAAATCCGGCAGATTCTTGAGTCAATAGCACCACGCAATATTCGTCGAGTTCACATCAACAGTCGAATTGTTCGGGAACAGCAATTGCTGTGGTTAGAGGAAATTAGCCGCGATCCAGAGAACCAATTACTGTGGTCAGAGGAAGTTACATTAGTCAAGCCTCATATTTTTAAGCAACTCATTAAAGACTTCACACGCAACACTGAAGCGGGAAATCCCAATTTACCTAACCCCCCAGCTTATCGCTTTTCAGTGTTTAGTAACAAAAATCAATCTAGCAAGGTACATCGGCAAAGTAAGCTAGGAACGGCTAGGTTGTACGTCTTTTTGCTGTTGCTTTGTGGAACTGTTTATGCATTACTAGGAGGTAAACTGAAAAACCCAATCCAACTAGAAAAGTTAAAATCTACAGATCCTAGTCCAAGTGCTTCCACCCCATCATCAGACACATTTGCAGAAGCAGTGCGAGTTGCCAACTATGCTTCGACAACTGGTAAAACAGCCAAAACATCAGCTGAGTGGTTGGATTTAGCTGCTAGGTGGCAACGGGCATCAGAATTAATGAATACCGTGCCACCAAACTATAGCCGCTATCAGGAAGCGCAGATTCGCACTAAATTATACAGGAAATATAGTGACGCTGCTGAACAAGAAGCAAAAAAAACGCCACCCTAAGCACTCATCTCTAGCATCCTTTGAATTGGTCGTAGAGCAGCTAAGCGAGTATCCTCTGACATAATGATCTCTGGAGTGCGATTTTTCATTGCCCAGTAGAGCTTTTCCAGAGTATTTAACCGCATAAAAGGACACTCGTTGCAAGCGCAATTATTCATCGGCGGTGCAGGAATAAATTTCTTATGCGGCGCTCGTTTTTGCATTTGGTGAATGATTCCTGGTTCTGTAGCAACGATAAATTCATTGGTAGGGCTTTCTTGACAATATTTGAGTAAAGCCGCTGTAGAGCCAATATAACTCGCGTGGCGTAATACTGAAGTTTCACATTCTGGGTGAGCGATCGCCTCTGCTTCGGGATGTGCAATTTTCAACTGGACAATTTTCTTTTCCGAAAAGGTTTCGTGGACAATACAGCTACCTTCCCAAAGCACCAAATCTCGTCCAGTCTTTTCCATAACATACCGCCCCAAATTCCGATCTGGGGCAAAAATAATCGGTTGTTCTTCCGGTATCTGTTGCACTATTTTCACAGCATTGGAACTGGTGCAGATAATATCGCTCATTGCCTTAATTTCAGCAGAGCAGTTGACGTAAGAAACTACTATATGATTGGGGTGCGCTGACTTAAAAGCTGCAAACTCCTCTGGTGGACAACTGTCGGCTAAAGAACAACCAGCATTTAAATCTGGTAAAAGTACCAATTTGTCGGGATTGAGAATCTTTGCCGTTTCTGCCATAAAGTGGACACCAGCAAAGACTATTACGTCTGCATTGGTGTTAGCTGCTGCTTTTGCTAGCTGTAGTGAATCCCCAATAAAATCTGCGATATCCTGAATATCTGGCTCTTGGTAGTAATGCGCCAGAATCACCGCATTGAGTTCTTTTTTAAGACTCTCAATGGCTGCAAATAAATCCAGTGGTAGATGACCCGGTTGGGTTTTGTCTCGTTGAGCAAGTGCAGTTGTAAACACAGTAGGGGTTGCTGATAATTGCAAGTTATTGTCTAGTGGATTCAATTATAGTAGCTTTTACCAAAAATCAAGGTGGGTAATCCTCACTTGTCGGCGTTAGTGTCAAAATCCCCGTGAGTTTCCTATGCTGGAAACATATATGCTAGGAAAGTGGCATGACCAGTCAGAAAACTAACTCAAAAACATTGAAAATAGCTGTAGTAGGAGATGTTCACGACCAATGGTCAGAAGAAGATGGCATTGCACTTAAGCATCTGGATGTTGACTTAGTGCTGTTTGTCGGGGATTTTGGGAATGAGTCGGTGGAAGTGGTAAGAGCGATCGCATCTCTGGACATTCCCAAAGCAGCAGTATTAGGAAACCATGATGCTTGGTATACTGCCACAGATTGGGGACGGAAGAAATGCCCTTATGACCGCACCAAAGAAGACTGGGTACAGCAACAACTGGATTTATTGGGTGAAACCCATGTCGGTTACAGTCAGCTGGATTTTCCAGCCTTAAATTTAACGGTTGTCGGCGGTCGTCCCTTTAGCTGGGGTGGACCAGAGTGGAAATATGCCGATTTCTACAAACAAAGGTATGGAGTGAAGAGTTTTGAAGAGTCCACAGCCCGCATTTTAGCAGCTGTAAACAGCGCGGCTTGTGAGAGAATTATTTTTTTGGGTCACAATGGTCCTACGGGGTTAGGCGATCGTCCTGAAGACCCCTGTGGCAAAGACTGGAACCCACCAGGTGGAGACTTTGGCGATCCAGATTTTGCCGAGGCGATTTCTCGGACTCTGACTGCTGGTAAAACCATTCCTCTCGTCGCATTTGGTCATATGCACCACAGCCTACGACACACCAAAAAAGTTCTGCGAAAGCGCATTTTTAGAAATCCAGAGGGTACAATATACTTAAATGCGGCAAGCGTACCGAGAATTGTGGAAGATGGCAGCCAGAAGCTGCGTAATTTCTCAATTCTCCTCATGGAAGGGAATGCTGTTTCCCAAGTCTCCCTCGTTTGGGTTGGCAAGGATTTCACCGTTGCATCTGAGGAAATTTTGTATCAACAATCCAATCAAGTAGTGCAAACTGCCTAGAGGATGTGATACACTATATAGTCGGTCAGCATAGTCTTAAGTGACTGCTGACAGCTTGACTGGAGAGGTGGCAGAGTGGTCGAATGCGCTCGACTTGAAATCGAGTGATGCGAAAGTATCCGTGAGTTCGAATCTCACCCTCTCCGTTTTATAAAACATTCATATCCTTAGCAGTGGTTTAACTGGTTTCTTGTCTTGCTTTTTGATTTCCATCGTGAAATCCACGCTAATTTGAGGAAATTTGAACTCAGAGTATTTCAACTAAAAAAGTGCCCTGTTTTTATTGTGGTGGCAGGCATCCCTGCCTGCCAATTGGGCGGGCAAGGATGCCCACCCCACAAGATTGGATCATTTATTTATGGGAATACTCTCAGTAGAACGTTAGAGAAGTGGGTACTTTTTGCCACTTCTCTAATAGTCAAGTCGCTTCGCTCCAAGTCAAAAGTCAAAAGTCAAAAAATCTAAATGATTTCCTTGTTGCGATCGCAGATTCTCTAGAGAGCCTTGCATTTTAACCTTGCCCTGATCGAGTAGCACAATCCAATCAGCTCGATTAATTACTCTGGGACGGTGACTAATCAAAATTGTAGTTCTGCCAATGCGGTGAAACAAAAGGTTGTTTAGGACTGTAGTTTCACTCATGGGGTCGAGGTTAGCAGTTGATTCATCTAGAATCAGAATTGGTGGGTCTGTGACAATCGCTCTTGCTATAGCCAATCGTTGGCGTTGTCCTCCTGAAATACTCGCGCCAAACTCTCCTAAGACAGTTTGATATTTATCAGGTAGCTTGCTGATAAAATCATCCGCTTTAGCCAATTGACAGGCATTGACAATTTCTTCAAAAGTGACATGGGGAGCGCCTAAACGAAAGTTGGCAATAATTGAGCGACTCCAAAAATGAGGTTCTTGAGGAATCAGGATAACCTGTTGGCGCAGGCAATCAAGGGAAAGGTCTTGCAGGTTATATTTACCAATGCGAATATTACCAGATTCTAAAGTATATAACCCCGCAATCAATTTCGCCAAGGTACTTTTACCACATCCTGACTCCCCAATTAAAGCAACTACCTTACCACCAGGAATGAAGAGTGAAAATTCCTCTAGTAAATCAACTTGACCCGGATAATTAAAATTGAGGTTGTCGCAAATTATATCAGCATTTACCGGAATTTCAACAAAAGGTTTTTTAACATCATCTGGTTGTGTTTCTGGTGTAGCGTCTGTGACCTCAGTGAGACGTTCAGCAGCAGTTTTTATCCAGGTTAATTCGTTGATAATTATTATTAAATCAGTCATTAACCGAATCACATTTTGATATAAAGTATAGGAAGCAACAAGCTGACCAATAGTAATTGCTCTTGCAAATACCAATTGGCTGCCAAACCAAAGCAAGCCAACACTGCCAAGATTAGAGACAATATCAGAAAACGTGCGGTTAGTAATTGCAATCTGAATAGCGCGAAAGGTCATATTTGCTACTCTGCTAGAGCGCCATTGAAGTTGTTCCCACAACTGCGGTGCAGCAGAGGTAGTTTTGAGCGTGAGTCCTCCCTTAAAGGTTTCTACTAAAATCGCTTGGTTTTCACCTTCTTCGGCTAATACCGTTCGGGTTTTTTGCTGGAGTGTAGGTAGGAAAGCTACTGTCGATAGTGACATCACAGCCGCAATAGATGCGGTGATTAGCATCAGTTTCCAGTTGTAAAAAAGCAGGAAGCCCATTGAAGCAATAGCAATAAAAAACTCACTGGGCAGACTGACTAAAAGCTGGGATATTATATTTCTAATTCTTTGAATATCTCGGAGGCGGCTAATGATTTCGCCACTACGATGGGTTTCATAATAAGTCAGGGGCAAGCGCAGAATTTGGCGCGTAAATTCTAGAATTAGCCCCATTTCTAGCCTTTGTGCAAAGTGGACAATCAAGTTTGACTGCGCTAGTTTGAGTCCGCTACCAATCAGACTCATCACTGCAACAGCAATCACGATACCGTTGAGCAGCTTTGTATCTTGCCGCACTAGCACATCATCGGAGAGAATTTGGATCAGGAAGGGGTAAGCAAGGGTAATCAAACCCACAACGAAGTTGAGCAGCAATGCCTGTGATAGAATCGCTCGATAAGGCTTGATGCGCTGCAAAAAGCGTCCCAGATTTTTAACTTGATCGTTCGGCTGTTCAGCCAGACGGACTGGATCTGCCTCCAGTATCAGCAGGATGTAATTTTGCCAGCCTTCGGTTAGCTGCTTGAGGGATAAATAACGAACACCAACAGCAGGATCGGCAATAACGTATTTTTTCCCCTGTCGCCCATACAATACCACCCAGTGGTATCCTAGCCAATGAATAATTGCAGGCAGGGGTAGAGCATCGATAGAGTCAATAATCTCCGGTGCTGCTTTGGCTCCTTGGGCATTAAATCCTAAAGCCTCGGCGCCTCGTTTCAAACCCAACAGAGTCGTTCCCTGTTGCCCAGTACCGACAACTTCCCGAATATGGCTAATTGCGAGGCTACATCCATAGTGCGTGGCAATCGATGCCAAGCAAGCTGCCCCACAATCTGATTCACCGTGCTGCAACACGCACGGATATTTTCTCAACATCATTTTTCTATTACTAAATATAAATTTAATCTAAGAAGTTGTGTTGTAAAAATGTTATGAATAGCGTCTTTATTTAAAGAGTAATTTTCTCCAATCAGAAATTTTAAATAATATCTTAAATGCTTAACTTTAATTCTAAATGATGATAGATTTTAGAATGAGCGTTGAAAAAGAACGCACCATTTGTACGTAAATTTGTATTTAGTAGTATTTCACAATGAAAACCAACAAGCAAGTCAAAAAACAGGTAAAGCTCCCAGTAGAAATTGCAGCGCTGCCAATTGTACAACTGAATGAAAAAGAAATGTCTAACGTCAGTGGTAGTGGTGTCATTGTAAGTGACTAAAGTTACCAATTAATACGTAGAAGAGAACAATATCTGGAGGTGACAATGAAGCTGAACAAGTCCAACAAGAAAGTCCTTAAACCTGTAGCATCAGTGTCTAAAGTCCTGCCAGTTGTCATCCTTGACGAGCGGGAAATGTCTAACGTTAGTGGTAGTGGTGTTATTCTAACTGACTAAAATCACAATTAATTAGGGAAAGAGTCAGACAAGAAAGCCAAAAAACCAGTACATCAGTGCTGCCAGTAGTCACCCTCAACGAGCGGGAAATGTTTAATAGCAGTGGCAGTAGTGTATTATTGGGTGATGAAAATTACCTGCGTTTCTAACGCTCTTATATGACTGTGGGCAGAGAATAATCTTATGAAACTCCGACGACTGGAAGTCGCGGCTACACAAACAAAGTCCGCCTTCGCGGACTGATGTAAAAATAGGGTTTCAAATTTAATGTAGCCAGAGTAATAAAAGAGCGCTAAATAGCTTGCTTAAATTCAAGCAATAACAACTAACCCGGTGAGTATTTTTGTATATTCTGCCGGGTTATTTATCATAATTCGTAATTACTAATTCGTAATTCGTACAGGACTTACGCAAAAATTGCCAAAAAGCTTAATTTATCGAACCGCCAAGACAAGGCAGTGCGTTGGACGGGTTCCCCGGCTTGAAGCAACTGCCGCGCCTTCGCGCAGCGTCTCCGACAGGAGAAGAACGCCAAGAATTCGTAGAGTGTGCGTAAGTCCTATCGTAATTAAAAATGGGTTTAAGACCCCCACGTCTACACGTGGTCATTTTTCAGTCGGGGTTTAAATCCCCGTCTGAAAAATAATTACGAATTACGAATTACGTTAGCGTTAGCGTTAGCGTTAGCGTTAGCGAAGCGTTAGCCGGTACTCCGGCGTCAGCGTTAGCGTTAGCGAAGCGTTAGCCGGTACTCCGGCGTCAGCGTTAGCCGGTACTCCGGCGTCAGCGATCTTCGAGGAACGAGCGTCACTACGAATTTTTATTTGTCAGTTAGCAACTCAAAGCTAAAAATATTAGCACCTCCATGCTTTTCGACCCGCATCCAGACTTACTCCGCACAATCCGCAGTGACCAATTTCTCCCTCCCATCGGTCTTTGGACAAACCTTGGTAGCTTATTTCTGGTTGGATCTGTGGGCGCTGCTTTCACACTCGCTGCTATCATTAAGTACAACGTCACTGTCAAAGCTCCTGCTACCGTTCGACCAACTGGAGAAGTTCGGATAGTGCAAGCAGCAACGGAAGGAACCATCAAAAGCATTAAGGTAAAAGAAAATCAGTTGGTGAAACAGGGAGATCCGATCGCCACCATCGATGACTCGCAACTCCAGACCAAAAAAAGCCAATTGCAAGGAAATATTCAGCAAAGCCAGCAGCAATTAACTCAAATCACTGCCCAAATTAGCCAGTTAGATTCTCAGATAGCAGCCCAGTCGCAATTGATGAACCGCACCATTGTATCCGCACAAGCCGATCTAACTCACAACCAACGGGACTATCGAGACAAGCAAATTACAACGGGAGCAGAAGTACAAGAAGCAGAAGCTGCCCTAGAATTAGCTCAGGAGGAACTCAAACGGTATCAGCAGCTGGGTAACACGGGGGCGATCGCAACTCTACAAATCAAGGAGAAAGAACAAGGTTTCAAAGCTGCTGTTGCTAAACTGCAACGCGCCAAAGCCGGACTTAATCCCAGTGATGCAACTGTGGCGATCGCAGTTGAGAGAATTGCTCAAGAAAAGGCAAAGGGTGAGTCTACACACGCCACATTGAATAAAGAACGAGTTGAAATCATCCGCCGTCAAGTTGAAATCAAAAACCAAATTAGTAGCGCTCAAAAAGAATTAAAACAAGTCAATACTGAACTGCAAAAAACTATAATTCGGACAACAGAGGCAGGTACTATCCTCAAATTGCAGCTGAGAAATCTAGGTCAAGTGGTACGTCCTGGAGAAGCGATCGCACAAATTGCTCCTGGTAATGCCTCTTTGGTAGTCAAAGCCCGTGTTGCCGCTCAAGATATTAGCAAGGTCAAAGTCTGTAAAGCCGAAAAAGTTTCAAACTGTAAACAGGGCAAAGTGCAACTGCGAATTTCTGCCTATCCTTACCCGGATTATGGCACACTCCCTGGTGCTGTCCGAGCCATAACTGGCGATGCCATTACATCTCAAAGTAATTCATCTGGGGCAGCAGCGCCGTATTACGAGGTGACAATTCAGCCATCCAAGCTTTATTTAGAAAAGGATGGTATTTCCTATCCCATTCAATCAGGGATGGAGGCTACATCTGACATTATTTCTAAAGAAGAAACGGTACTGACATTTATTCTTAGAAAAGCAAGGTTACTCAGCGACTTGTAATCGTCTGTAGTTGCTTTATTATAATTGTGCGTAACTGATATCGAATGGCCAGATAGTACTGCCATGATTCGAGAAGACCGCGATAAATGATTATGAAAAACTTTGCGCCTTTGCTACGAGTGCGTGAGATTTAAAAGAAAATCATCACTTAATTGTGCAACGCTAATGAACCTAAAATAAATGTAATAAATATTATATTCGTTCTTAAAACAAATTCGCATATTTACTGAGCTTTTTTGGCTTGTTTAGTTGATGCCATCTTGCTGTAATCCTTGCCTCCAAGCTGCCAAAATCGCCGGAGCAATATGTTTACCCCGATCCTTAATTAAGGTATCAGCCATCGCTATCACTTCTATAGCTGTTTTATGTTTAGTTGTCACCATCTCAGACAATAAGCTCAGCAACCTTCTCCCGTGCTTTTTCTTCTTCCTTAGTTCCCTCCTCAATGAGAGTGTCTTGGTACTCTACTCGATGGAAAATAAGGTGTCCAATCTCATGTGCCAAGGTAAACAACTGACGTTCAATAGTTATGTCATGGGTATTCACTAAGACAAAAGCGCGATCGCCCCCTCTCTCCCGATCTTAACCAATACAGGTCGTATCATGCTACCATTGCCAGTAAATCCTACTGAGAGGTTTAGTGATGATTACCCTTCAGGCGCTAGATCTACCTGATGCCTTGTTTGCAAGATTGTCCAAGCTAGCCGAAGCTCAAAACATTTCAATTGACGCCCAAATTATCACTTTATTAGAGAAAGCTGTGTCAACAGAGGCACAGCAAACGGAAGACGAGAGGCGAAAGAATGTACCAAAACTTCAGGAGGAAATTCGTCGCCGTCGTGAGCAGCTTCCTACTGATGTCGAATGGCCCGATAGCACCGCTATGATCCGAGAAGACCGCGATAGATGACTACTCCTCTAAGGTGCGTAGTGGATACTAGTGTGAGCATCAAGCAATTTATTCCAGATCCACTAACACCCAAAGTAGTGGATCTGTTTGCTCACCTTGCGTATCCACAAACGGAAATCTTTGTACCTGACCTGTTTTATATTGAGTGTACTAACACCCTCTGGAAGTATGTCCGGGCAGGACGCTATGCCTCTACCCTTGTTCAGGGAAATTTATCCAGTCTCAAAACTTTCCCGTTGCGTGTTGTCTCAACTGCTGATTTGATGGCGGATGCTGTGACTATCGCCTTGGCTTACGGAATTTCCGCCTATGATGCTTCTTACGTTGCGCTTTCACAGCAGGTTGGGGCTACGCTACTGACACTCGACGGGAAGCGAGTGAGGGCTTTAGGAGCTACTTCTTACGATGTTTGCTCGTTTAATGACTTTGAGGTTCCACCGTTACTTTGAATATAGGAGCTTGTTTTTAACCGCAGAGGACGCAGAGGATGCAGAGAAGAATGTACACTGGCTGTAGTGCTGTTGTAAGCATCCCCACTCGTTCAGCATAAGCATTAATCAATGAGTGCTGTTGCGCCCTTGAATTGTTCCTTTAGGAGATAGCATAGACCTCAGTTTCTTGACGACGCACCCGCAGTTCTTCAACTGTTAAGTTTCGATTCTACGAATTTTATGAACCAAACGTTTTAGCCTAGACGTCATACTACAAATCGAGTAATTTTGCAAGCATGTCTTTGCGCTTAACCAATAAACCATCCGTTATATCCGCTACAAAATCCGTTGCCGAAAATCATCACTTACAGCAGTTTTCAATTGAATTGACCACATTGTAAGGGCGCGGTTTCCGCGCCCCTACGGTTATATTGTGGTCTACCCGACTGATATTTGCTGTAATTGTGCAACGCCAGTACTTATACATAAAAGCGATAATTATCACAATTTTTATTAAACTAACACCGCATATCTTCGTAACAAACCCAGCCAAATAGAAACCGTATATCTTCCATAGCAAGCTGTATAGAGGCAGTGCTAACTTAGCTGCATAAACAGGGTGGTACTGCCATGTCATAAATATAACTATTGCAGGCAGGGAAGGAAATGGCTATTGGTAATGAAGAACAAAGTAGCAAATTTATCACAACCGAACCGCTGAAGGCTAGTGGTGAAGCGTGTGAGCAGAAAGTTTGGGATGCTGTTCGTAGTGCGTTTTCCGATCGCAATTGTATCGGCTACTGGCGCTATCCGATTTTCTCGAAGGTGGGGGAGATTCGTAAAGAGCCTGATATCCTCATCGCTGAGCGAGAATTGGGTTTAGTTGTGATTGAGGTCATGTCAATCACGATTGACCAAATTGTTGCCATTAATGATGATCGTTGGCAATTACAAAACCTAGAAACCAATGTAGAGACGCGATTAATCGCGTCTCTACACTATCACCATAGCGAACATCAGCTACGAGCATTGATAGCGTATAGCGATCGCGAACCAGCGATTTGGCGCAAAGTCACCGGACGAGCGATCGTTGCACTACCTCTCATCACCCAAGAACAATGGCAGCAAAGAGGCGAGGACCAATTACCCAACTCCCTTTCTCTGATTTTCCAAGACCAGTTAGGCAAAGTGGGCTTGCTGGAACGCATTCAACAAATCCCTCCCTTAGTTCCAGGCGAAAACCTAGAAGATAAAGACTGGGAATTGCTACTATCAGTTATTGGCGGCACCCCTGTGCTGCGCAAAACTAGGAACACTACAGTCTCAACTGGCAAAACCCGCGCCAGTGTGATGGACAGTTTGCGCCAAAGACTATACGAAATCGACTTGCAGCAAGAACATATCGGTAAAGAAATTCCTCCAGGACCACAGCGAATTCGTGGTATTGCTGGGTCAGGTAAAACAGTGCTGCTGTGCCAAAAAGCTGCGCATATGCACCTCAAGCATCCAGACTGGGATATTGCCTTGGTGTTTTTCACGCGATCGCTCTACGATTTGATGATTGGGCTACTGGATCAGTGGCTACGCCGCTTCAGTGGTGGTGAGTTTCATTACGACCCCAAGACGAACCTCAAGCTGCGAGTGCTGCATGCGTGGGGAGCGATCGCCCAACCAGGTCTGTACGGAACAATTTGCGACTTCCACGGCAAAAAACGCGGAACGGTTGCAGACACTAAGGAAAAACAACCTAACCGCAAATTAGCAGAACTATGTAAACGGCTACAGGAAGAGAGCGAAATTGAACCGATGTTTGACGCCATCTTAATTGATGAAGGTCAAGATTTAGTAGCCGAAGATGATTTAAAATATGAAGATAAGCAAGCTATCTACTGGTTAGCTTATCAAGCTTTGCGACCCGTGATTGAGGAAAATCCTGAGGAACGGCGCTTAATTTGGGCTTATGATGAAGCACAAAGCCTTGATAGTCTAGCAGTGCCAAAGGCTAAAGAGATATTTGGCGAGAAATTGAGCAATATTTTGAACAAGCAACCACAATACCCAGGCGGTATCAAACGTTCTGAAGTGATGCGCCACTGTTACCGCACTCCCGGACCAATTCTCACAGCTGGTCATGCCATTGGTATGGGTTTGCTACGGAAAGAAGGAATACTCGCAGGCATTACTAACAAAGAAGATTGGAACAGAATCGGTTACGAAGTCCAAGGAGACTTTCGGCGTGTTGGTAAGCCAATAACCGTGCATCGACCCCCACAATATTCACCAAATCCCATTCCTGAACTTTGGGGTCAACCTGTATTAGAATTTCAAACTTATAGTTCTCGTCAGGAAGAAATGACGGCACTGGCTGAGAACATTAAGCATAACATTGCCTATGATGGTCTCAATCCCAGCCGCGATATTTTAGTGGTAGTTTTAGGCCCTACGAACGAGGCGATCAAGTTAGAAACTGAAGTTGCTAGTTTCTTAATCGATCAAGATATTGATATTTATATCCCCACTGCTTTGCAATTAAATGATTTGGTTCCCCAATGGCCCAACCAGCACTGCGACCGTTTCTGGCACGAGTCTGGAGTAACTGTGTCTCGCATCAATCGTGCCAAGGGACATGAAGCTGATATGGTCTACGTGGTTGGCTTTGATCTTGTGGCGCGGAATGAAAGTGATGTAAATTTCCGTAATCAGTTGTTTGTCGCTTTAACTAGAGCGCGGGGTTGGGCAAGTCTGAGTGGTGTAGGCAATTACCCCATGTATGATGAAATGCGACAGGTAATTGCCAGCGGCGACACTTTCACGTTTACCTACAAACGTCCACCAAAACGGGATATTGGGGATTGTTAGTGGTTAGTGGTTAGTGGTTAGTGGTTAGTGGTTAGTGGTTAGTGGTT
>CAXTSI010000198.1:0-14866 GCA_964246695.1 uncultured bacterium | reverse complement strand
CCCCTACTCCCTCATCTCCCCCTACTCCCCATTCCCAAAAAGCATTAAAATACGTTAAGTATATTGCTGTTTTAACCTTGTTTGCTGCTAAAGCTAAAGAATTATATGACTGACGTTCCTGCGGCTCGTATTCGCAATTTTTGTATTATTGCTCACATAGACCATGGGAAATCCACTCTTGCCGATCGCTTGTTGCAAGTCACAGGCACGGTGGAGGATCGTCAAATGAAGGAACAGTTCCTTGACAACATGGATCTGGAACGAGAGCGGGGGATTACAATTAAGCTACAAGCCGCTCGGATGAACTACAAGGCAAAAGATGGTCAGCCGTACGTGCTGAACTTAATTGATACACCAGGACATGTGGATTTTTCGTATGAGGTATCCCGCAGTCTTGCTGCTTGTGAAGGCGCACTATTGGTAGTAGATGCTTCTCAGGGTGTAGAGGCGCAAACCCTGGCAAACGTCTATTTAGCCTTAGAGCATAACCTAGAAATTATCCCGGTTTTGAATAAAATTGATTTGCCGGGAGCAGAACCAGAACGGGTAATCAGCGAAATCGAAGAAATTATCGGTTTAGATTGCAGTAATGCAATTCTTGCCTCTGCTAAAGAGGGAATTGGCATTGATGAAATTTTAGAAGCAATTGTGGGACGTGTACCACCGCCACAAAACACGGTATCGGAACCTTTACGAGCATTGATTTTTGATAGCTACTACGACAGCTACCGGGGAGTGATTGTGTATTTTCGGGTAATGGATGGTACCGTGAAGAAGGGCGATCGCATTTACCTGATGGTATCTGACAAGGAATACGAAATTGACGAGCTTGGGGTACTTTCTCCCACTCAAAAGCAAGTTGAGGAACTGCACGCTGGAGAAGTAGGTTATCTAGCAGCGGCAATTAAAGCTGTAGCTGATGCACGAGTAGGTGATACTATTACCCTCTCGAAAGCTAAAGCATCTGCACCCTTGCCTGGTTACACAGAAGCTAACCCAATGGTGTTCTGTGGCATGTTCCCGATCGATGCCGACCAATTTGAAGACTTGCGGGAAGCCTTGGGTAAGCTGGAACTCAATGATGCGGCACTGCACTACGAACCAGAAACTTCCAGTGCAATGGGGTTTGGCTTCCGTTGTGGTTTCTTAGGCTTGCTGCACATGGAAATTGTGCAAGAACGCTTAGAACGAGAGTACGACCTAGATTTAATCATTACAGCCCCCTCAGTAGTTTATCGAGTGACAACCCTCAAGGGTGAAGTACTGTACATCGACAACCCTAGTCGTTTACCCTCTCCCAACGAACGAGAAAAAATTGAAGAACCTTACGTCCAAGTAGATATGATTACGCCAGAAACTTACGTCGGCACTTTGATGGAGTTGGCGCAGAATCGGCGTGGTGTATTTAAAGACATGAAATATCTCACCAAAGGACGCACTACACTCACTTATGAACTACCCTTGGCAGAAGTTGTCACCGACTTTTTCGACCAGATGAAGTCCCGGACAAGAGGTTACGCCAGTATGGAATATCACCTCATCGGCTATCGAGAAAATCCTCTAGTCAAGCTGGATATTATGATTAATGGTGACCCAGTGGATTCCTTGGCGATGATTGTCCATCGAGATAAAGCTTACAACGTCGGGCGGTCAATGGCAGAAAAACTTAAAGAACTAATTCCCCGCCATCAATTTAAAGTGCCAATTCAAGCTTCTATTGGTAGTAAAGTCATCGCCAGCGAACACATCCCCGCATTGCGGAAAGACGTATTAGCCAAGTGCTACGGTGGTGATATTAGCCGGAAGAAGAAACTCTTGCAGAAGCAAGCGAAAGGTAAAAAGCGGATGAAATCTGTCGGTACTGTGGATGTGCCGCAGGAAGCTTTTATGGCTGTGCTGCGTTTGGATCAGGAATAACCCCACCCCCCAAGCCCCTTTCTGTGTACAGGGAGGGGGCAGATATGGGATGGAGATTGACCATTTTGATTTTATACTTAAGTTTCGTTGAGATTGGTATCTATTTTTAACGCTGCGTGACGACGTTGAAGTTGCGAAAGCCGAAGGACACCAAAAGCAGCAACTGCAAGTAAACCCAAAGTGGCAGTTGGTTCTGGAACCGACTTGCTTTGCGGTGTTAGCAAAAAGGCACGGGTTTGACCATTGAGGCGACCATTGCCAACAATGTACCCGGTGTCGCTAATATCCGTAGGAGCGATCGCTCTTCTAGAGGCTTATGCCCAACTGCGTAAGTCATCAATTAGGTGTGAGGGAAGGGTTGAAGGATTGATCGCCCAAGACAAACATGGTAGTAAGCAAAAAGATATTTGGGGTGCCGATTGGCTTCCATTTACTCAGGAAATAGCTTATGAATCAATAATCAATATTCGCCCCAGTCAAAATAATCGGTCAATGATTATTCAAGATCTAGCAATTCGAGAACGTGTAAAACAAATTACTGTGGAGTTAATAAGTGGTCATGAACCAGAATTTAAATGAAAAACAAACACGCTTTCAACGCGATGATATTCCCACCCGCTTAGGTAACTTAGCATCAAATTTAGCACGCATTAAATCATTCTCCAATATTGCTCATAAAGAAGCGGTGAGAAGTGTAGTTTATGAAACCAAGTGGTTTATTGAGTGGACAGCAGCAGAAATTGAACCGGAACAAGCTGAGGAATTAGTTAATATTCAAATCCAACTTGCACGGTGGGAATTAGATTGGGACAAAATCTGGTCAGATAATAACGCTCGTACTCAAGTTGCAGAACAAGCAGGTATTTGGTCTGGGCGTGTATTGGATATGTCGGGTTTGCTTCCTCAGTCGCTAAGATAGGGGTATTAGTACCATTGGAACAAAAACGCGGCAGCTTTTTTATCCAGCTACAATAGACTCCTTCACGCCTTCCTCAACAGACCAATTCAAGTACAACTGACGCGCCCAATTCCACGGTTCTTCGTTGGGAAGTCTAATTTTGGGTTCAAATCTGGGATAGAGGTTTTCTATAGTAACAGCATCTTGCCCGATCACTTGATTAATTGCACTTAACAGTTGTTTATCAACCATGAAGTTGAAGATGCCAAGGGATTTGTTGCGAAAAACAGGGATAAATGTATGAGTTGTCTTCTCCGTTTCTGGATAGATTGTGAACAAATCGCAGACAGTACCTAACGGAGTTTCAACATAGAATACTACCAAAGATGGAAAATAATGCTGGATAAATGCTGTGACTACTTTGGGGTAAGTCAGCAGCAGGGGATTTTTTAAGTATTCTTGTAGTGTGTTGTCTTCTCGGATTTGATAAAAATCAACTTCTGAAGTGTACCGATCTACTTGCCGAAATTCTTTGATTTCAATATCTTTGATTCGGAAGAGTTCCCGGTGAGTACCCTTGGCGTGATTATAATCATGATTGATCTCTAGCGCATTTTGAAAGGGTGCGTTAATAGTAACGTCTCCACCAATACAAGCTAAGTGATACTCTTTTTCTAGTTTCTCCAAAATATCTGGAATTGGAATTCTCGGTTCTTCATTGGCATAAGTCCAAATCCAATCGCCTTTGATATAAAGTTTCAAAGGTTTAGCAATTGGCTTGGAGATTTTATCACTTGGTAGCATTGCTCTCCCTTCCGAGTCAAATTCCAATGCATGATAGGGACAAGCGATGGTATTTGTTTTTTCGCAAATCCAACCGTTGGAAAGTTTTGCTCCCAAATGCGGACAGATATTTTCTAAAGCTGAAACCTCTCCTTTTTGATTCTTCCACAGCACATAGTCTTGCCCACAAATTGTAAACATCTTAGGTTTATTAACGGTTAGCATCGATTTGTGAGCAATAAGCCAAGGCGCGCCTGGTAAATTCCAACTCATATTTTCCTCCTTTGTTCCAACGCATCAATTAGAGTATTGACTATCCACTCAAAGCTTTCATCAACTGATTGTGGCAAGAGAAACAAACCTGCTTTTTCAGCTAGGACAAAACCATGTAAGGTAGAGTTGAACATTCGGGCTGCGTGAATCATCTCATCCTGATTTAAGCCAAAGGGTGCCAGCACTTTGTTGTAGAAAGCTAAAAGATCCTGAATGATGGGGATAAAGTCTGAATCTTCTAACTCAAGGGGATGATTTGTGACGATCGCATACAGTGCAGCATTTTCACTAGCACAGCGACGGTACGTATGGGCAGCATTTTGCAGCAGCACTTTCCGATCCTGAATACCTGCAGTCTGTTTCATGTAAATATCCAGAAATCTTCGCCACCCTTCCAGCACTACAAGCCGTCGCAGTTCTTCATTTCCGGTAATGTGGTTGTACAGCGATGGGGGTTGAATGCCTAGTTCCCTGGCAACTCGGTTGACACCAAGCGCAGATTCCCCCTCTTTTTCTAGGCAGGCGATCGCCGCGAACACAATGTCTTTTTGTGTAAGCGTCTGTCCTTTGGGACGCGGCATAGTAATATTTGCTGACAATATACCAGCTACTAAACTAATATTATTAGTTTAAACTAATAATATTAGTTTTGTTGATCTGGAAAACAGACTTAGAATTTCAAACCCAACCCAAAGCCGATATTCCATTTCGGATGATTGATTACCGACTGCGAGTCTACCGCCGCTTTCCTCATAAGGGAATGCGTCAAGTGGTAATTTATTTGAAACAGACCAGTTCAGAAATGGTACACCAGAATACATTCTCCATTCCTGGAACACGCCATGAATTTGAGGTGATTCGGCTCTTGCGTGCAGCCCACCGAGGTATTTTTGAGAACACCAGGACTGCTACCATTTGCTGTGTTGAGTCGCACAACAGACCCAGAGAATGTACTGAACCAAGTGGCAAGGGAAATCAATGGGGTGACAGAATCTCGAACGATGGCAAATATAGCTGCTTCCGCCGCTGTTTTGGCTGGTTTATTATTAGAGAAGGAGATAATTAGACGAGTTTTGCGAGCAGAAATTATGCGCGAGTCAGTTATTTATCAAGATATTTTGCTTGAAGGCAAAGCTGAAGGCAAAGCTGAAGCTTTACAAGAAGTGGCAATGAATTTGCTGAATACTGGTATGCCTATAGAACAGGTAGCAAGGGTGACTGGGTTATCAGTGGAACAATTACAGGCGTTGCAAGCAGAAGGCAACCCACCGCAACAGTAAGGTCTATTCAAACACATACTTTTCTGCGACTTTCCAGTAGCGGGGGAAGCGCTTGAGGTCGATATAGCGCAATACGGTTCAGTTAGAAGCGTCACTCCCTGAAGATCAGACAGAACATATCCACGCCAGAAGCGATGAGGGAAACCCGACAGCATGGGCGCTGGCTCCCCTTTTTAAGGGGGGCTAGTTCTGCTCCTCTCCTTAACTGAATCGGATTGCGACCTAGCCGTTGTACTCAAAAAATGTCTCAACTTGCAGCACTTCCACTGGCGTTCTAACGCTCAATTTCATTGCAAATGGCATCAAACTGTGAATTTTGAATGGAACAAACTTGCTTTTTGGTGTTACAAAAGCACGGTTTAACCATTGAGATAACTATTGTTAACAGTGTATACCGTATCGTTAATAGGCGCTGCTGACCCTATCCAGTTATTGTCAGTGCTTTCTGGTGTCAAAACAAATCCATGTGTTTGACCGTTGATCTGACCAGAGCCAACAATGTACCCAGTATTGTTAATATCCGTTGCATTCTCTAAAGTCCAGCCACTGTCAGCAGGAATCAGATTGTTGAGATCCGTTAACACATTATTTGACCACAAAAAGGCGTGATTGCCTTTGCCAGAAGAAGATGAACCTACAACCTGACCTTCGTCGTTGATTCTGTTGGCTATACTGTAGCTTTTGCCATCGCTGTTGGTGCCCAAAACACCAATGTCTTGTTTGACTCCAGTGCTATCTAAGAAAAAGGCGTCAGTGCCGTTGTTAACACTGAATGATCCTATGGACAACACTGGTGAGTTAGTTACATTTGAAGGATTTTCAAAGCCGACTATCTGGCTTTTATTATTAATGTCGGTAGCCGCACCTGAAATACCGAGGTCTTGTAATCCTTTGGTGCTATCCCATAAAAAGGCGCTGGCAGAGTTATTTTTAGGTGTAGAGCCAACCACCTGACCAAGGTCGTTGATGCCATAGGCGTAGCCGTTATATAATGAATTGTATGGGAAATCAGGAGAAAAATCACCCAAGTTTTGTATGCCTGTGGTGCTATCCCACAAAACGGGGCGATAGCCTGCGGGGCGAATTGATGAAGAGGAAGAGTAGCCAACCTCTTGACCCAAGTTATTGATCGCTGTAGCTTCAGGGATAGTGTTGTAGACATTATCACCAAGAACACCAAGGTCTTGAATTCCGCTAGTACTGTTCCAAATAAAGGGGCGCTGCCCAGGATTGTAAATCGGGGGTTTGTCAGTTGAGACGCCAACCACCTGACCTTGGTCGTTGATGTCAAAGGCTCTACTATTAGGGGAAACGTTAACGTTAGTTTCTAAAACACCAAGGTTTTGCAATCCCTGAGTGCTACTCCATAAAAAGGCGCGATCGCCGTCCGCAGTTGTGGAATAGCCAACCACCTGATTTTTGTTATTAATGCCGGTGGCGTAGCTGCTGCTGTTGCCTTTGCTGTCAGTTCCCAAAACACCAATATCAGTAACTGAGTACAATGTTGCCGTAGTCACCGGACTGCTAGTAGCCAAGCTGGGTACTGTAGCAGTGAGAGCAATGTTGTTCATAGTTAAATATAGAAATAGATAGTACACCAAATAAAAGGCATCCGCTCAAGACAATTGCTGAATAGTCTTGAAGACTTAACTGCAGTCGTCAAAGCAGTTAAGTTCTTGGTTAGCTTGCATTGATTGTCGTCAATTTAGCCTTGCGATCGCCTGAAAGTATCTCCCTATTGAATTTTCACAAACTTTTCATAATATCGCTATAATACTTTTAAAAATCTATTTATATTTTAACTAAAGTTTATAGAAAAAATAAATCATAGATACGATTAAATATATTCAGTATTTAGCAATAATTCGACTATTTCAATTGATAAGATTTCAAAATGTTTGATAATGTTTGTAAATTCCTCGCCGAAAACTTCTCCACAGACTTTGCCACTTGGCTGTTAGGAGAACCGATTACCTTAACCGAACTCAGTCCAACGGAACTCTCACTAGAACCAATTCGCGCCGATGCATTAATTCTGCTACAGTCCGACCAAACGGTACTGCACTTAGAATTTCAAACCCAACCCAAAGCCGATATTCCATTTCGGATGATTGATTACCGACTGCGAGTCTACCGCCGCTTTCCTCATAAGGGAATGCGTCAAGTGGTAATTTATTTGAAACAGACCAGTTCAGAAATGGTACACCAGAATACATTCTCCATTCCTGGAACACGCCATGAATTTGAGGTGATTCGGCTCTTGCGTGCAGCCCACCGAGGTATTTTTGAGAACACCAGGACTGCTACCATTTGCTGTGTTGAGTCGCACAACAGACCCAGAGAATGTACTGAACCAAGTGGCAAGGGAAATCAATGGGGTGACAGAATCTCGAACGATGGCAAATATAGCTGCTTCCGCCGCTGTTTTGGCTGGTTTATTATTAGAGAAGGAGATAATTAGACGAGTTTTGCGAGCAGAAATTATGCGCGAGTCAGTTATTTATCAAGATATTTTGCTTGAAGGCAAAGCTGAAGGCAAAGCTGAAGCTTTACAAGAAGTGGCAATGAATTTGCTGAATACTGGTATGCCTATAGAACAGGTAGCAAGGGTGACTGGGTTATCAGTGGAACAATTACAGGCGTTGCAGGCACGGGCAGAAGACTCACCACAATAGTGAGGTTTATTCAAACACATACTTTTCTGCTACTTTCCAGTAGCGGGAGAAGCGCTTAAGGTCGATATAGCCGTCGTACTCAAAAAATGGCTCGACTTGCAGCACTTCCACGGGCAAAAAACGCTCAATTTCATTGCAGATGGTGTCAAACCGAGGACTGGGACTGTCTACTGTGACGACTTTGTTAGCATTATGTTCTTTGGCAAAAGCTAAAACTTCTTGCGCCACATTGCCACGGCGGATGACGACGGGTAATTCTAGCAAGCATTCATAGATAAAGGTGAGGCGTTTGAGACTTAGTTGCCATTCCTCGATCAAAGCATCGTCCCAAACCCAGATGGCGGGGGCGTCGGGGTATGCTTGGAGTGCGGGGTTCTGGGGACTGAGACAGTCGCCGTGTACCCAGACAATTGGTTGATTCATCAGATTTTGAATTTTGGATTTTGGATTTTGGTTGCCGTTGCTTGGTCTAGGCCATCAAACTCTTCTGGAGGGTCAATAATCTACTCCAGCAATCACTGCTAGTGCTATAGCATATTCCTCTAAGTCTTGTCTAAGCAGTTCTAACTCACTTCTTAACAAAGCTTCTTGGGACCACGTTTGTTCGTGTTCCTTCGGACTGACATTAGCAGGACGCTGTGCTTCCCATGCTTGTAGTAGAGGATGCCATTTGGCTAGGAACGGACGCAAACCCCGATTCAGTACAGTGATAGCGATTCCTCCCACTGACGTACGAGATGCTCCTATATTAGGTCCTGCTTGCTTGAGGATTTCCCGTGTAGTTCCAAACAGGCTGTGTAGGGATGAAAGTGCTTCCCGCAAAAGTCCTTGATCTGTTTCCAAGGGCTGGATAGCAATGCGCGTAACGAGTTCAACATAAAGTGACCAAGCTGCCTTTCTTTGTGTAGGATCAGCTTCCCATTCTGCCCCACCAATACCAAATGGTAGATTGACAGATACCTTCTTCAATTTTGCTGGATCTTGTTTTGGCATAGGTTTATGATGTCTCAACTGAGTTATTGTCGTGGATTTTGACCAGTGATGCCCCATACTAGGTTATCTAATGCGTTCACTTCATCAATTCCCTTAAAGAAGCGAACCCAATTGAGTTCTTTAAGAAAAAGCAAATGCTCTGGGATGTTTTCAACGCCAGGAAGTAGCACGGGAATTACAGGAATATCTGCTTCCACACACCGACTAATGAAAGAACGTAATTCCAGTTCCTGCCATTTTCCCAATCCCTTGAAACCGATGAAGATAGCAGCAGATTTGACATTGGGAATTGCCTTTTGGATGACATCTTGAAACCAACGTCCTGGTGGGATTTGTTCTTTGTCCAGCCAAGGCATTAGACCACGCCGCTTTAGTTCCTCACCTATGGCTTCGACTTGCAGTTTGTCCAGACTATTATGAGCAAGGAAAACATCAAAGTTATCAGTTGCCATTTTTTTTATCAGTTATTTTATTTGATCTATCTTGATGGGCGTTTACCTGTAATGCCCCACTCTAGTTCATCTAACGCTTGAGTATCTTCTTCAATATTTTTAGTAAAACATACTAGATTAATTTCACGGAGAAACAATAGCTTCTGTGGTATTTCGGTCACACCGGGTAGCAAGACAGGGATGACAGGGATATCTGCTTCTTCTAAACATCGGCGGATAAATGTTCGTAATTCGAGGGTTTGCCACTCTCCTAATCCTTGAGAACTAATGATAATCGCAGCAGATTTGACATTAGGAATTGCCTGTTGGATGACATCTTGGAACCATCGCCCTGGAGGGATTTGCTCTTTAGCTAGCCAAGGATTTAAACCACGTTGTTTCAGTAGCTTAGCGACAATCTCTACTTGACGCTCATCATAGTTATTATGAGCTAAAAATACGTCGGAGTCTTTAGTTTCTATTTTTCCTTGGATGATGGAAGCAGCTGTTTCAATTTTGCACCAAGTATCAGCGGCTTTATCCATTTGAGGAATAATTGAATTGCGATCTGCTTTCAGACGATCCTCACCATCGAGTAGAGAAACCCTCAGGTCACAGACGTTGCAACTGATCCAGTCAAAGCCACGCGATCGCCTGCGCTGAACCTGCAACTCAGTTAGTGATGTGCCGCACTCAGAACAAACGAAGATGCGACGGCGACGGATACTTTCTGGAAAGGCTCGACGCTTGAGGTGGGTATGGACATACTCTTCAAATTGAAAGCGAGTCTCTTCACTAGCTTCTGGCTTGAAGAACAGGGACAACTCTGCTCGTCCTTGTTCGTTGTGGCGCAGCCATATGCCACACTCACCACCTACTTGGGCTGTGAAAATAGCAGCATTCTTCCACATCTCTTTGCATTTAAAAATTTCACTGCGGGAGAGACGTACTGCCAAGGTGGTATATACATTTAACACTGGTCCTTCAAACTGAAAAATAACTGCTTTGCCTTCAGGGTCAGGAGCCTCAGGCCATTCGCGGGTAAATTGAGAAGGAAAGACGAGCAACGATCCATTTTGTGTCTGTTCCCGAAGCGCGATTTCACCGCTAAACAGCTCCTTCACGGTGGCAATTAATAGTAACTTCTCTTGTTCTTTGTCAGGGATACGCTCATCTTCAGGCATCCGAAAACGCCCCGCTAGAACATCCTCCTCAGCAATGCTGCCTAAGCCATCAGGCTCATCCTTGGCTGCGATGACAATTGCTGAGGCGTAAGCATCTAGTAGTTCTGGTTGGAGAAGAATTAGTTTCCCGAATTTGAACCTGCGAATCAAACCCCGTGACTCTACCAGTCTAATACAAGTCTCGAACTGGTCGCGCAGTTCTTTGGATTCAAGAGCTTTCCCAGTTTGCAAGAAAGCTCGATACAGGTCATTTACTGAAGACAGCAATCTTTCTGCCTGCTTTTCTTGAATCAGGAAAACCTTTAATTTCTGAAAGAGTTCTGTTGAGATGACTTTTGGCAACGCATCCCAGTCAATTGTTCTACGAATCGTTTCGGCTAGTTCCTCGATTCCCCATCCCTCCTTAGCACTAGTCTCGAAATAGCCATCAAAACCGAGTTCACTAACTAAGGAATCGATACGAGCAGGACTAACACTAACTCTACCTCGATCTGCTCGGGCTGCCACCAGGAACTTCTTCAAGGGTATTGCTGAATTACCCTGCAAGTTTTGAGCTTGACGTAAGGCGCGGCTCCAATAATGCACTCCAGCAAAGGGGTCAGTCTCACTTCGGGCATCAAAAACAATCAGTGCTACTGCCAACTCGTTCAAATATAACTGGTGAATCAAGCGATAACCTGTCTGTCCTGCTAAGTCCCAGAGAAGTATTTCGCGCATTTCTTTGCGACCATCCCCTAAGTCTGCCTCCTGACTATTAAATTCCCCGACACGACGACCATGTGTAGATTCCGTGGGTTTAAACTGTTGACTGGTGAGGACAAGACTGAGTCCTGACTTGCCGACACCACTGTCACCTACCAGAACTACCCTAGCGTTAGTGTATTGAGATGAGGGATTGGTTGGAGGTGCATTCATCAGAAAATCGAAATCTAAGTTCCAAATCCGAATCGCCGTGTCTGCTTCGCCAAGGGTTGCCAAGATTGGCATTTTTGGATGGAAGGCTAACCCAAAAGGCAAGGATTTATAAGTTGCCTCCTCCAGTACTGCTACTATTTCCCAAGTGTCGCAGCGCCAGAGGCGAACGGTTCCATCCGAAGATTTAGAAGCAAGGAATTTGCCATCATAAGAGAATTCAACACAATTTACAGATCCAGTATGACCTTCCAGCACAAATGATGTCCGCCCTGTTTGGGGATTCCATAGCCGGATAGTATGATCGTGGGAGCCTGATGCTAGCATCCGTCCATCTGGAGACCATGCCAAACTGGAAACATCAGAAGCATGTCCTTTGAGTATTGTTATTAGTTGAGCAGTTTCTTTGTCCCAGAGGCGAATAGTATGGTCATGGGAGCCTGATGCCAGGATCTGTCCATCTGGAGACCATACCAAGCTGTTTACCTGTCCAGAATGTCCCTCTATGGTTTGGCTTTTCGGAGTTCCCACATTCCAGAGCAAAATAGACCAATCATCCCTCACACCTCCAGAAGCAAGTATCTGACCATCTGGAGACCATGCCATACTCAGGCAGACAACAGTAGGTATTGGATTTGTATAGTTAACTTTGCCAGTGTCTACTCGCCAGAGTTTGATAGTATTATCGGCAGAGCCAGAAGCAATCAATTTTCCATCCGGTGACCACGCAACTGCCCACACTCGCCCAGAGTGACCCTTGAGAGTGTTGCAACATTCGCCGCTCTTGATATCCCAGAGTTTGATTGTACTGTCGAAGGAAGGTGAGGCAAGCATTTTTCCATTTGGCGACCATTCGACTCGACTGATTAAACCATTATGTCCTCGAAGTATGTGTTTGAGTTTCCAACCAAGGGGAGATGGGCTGTGATTGAGCATATTTGACATGAATGAGTTTGCTTTATTCGTTCAAAATCTTACTCTTTCCTTAGGTTTTAGATACTGTTGGCAACGTCATTAATTTACCTTTAGAAGCGATATCTAAAATTATGCATCTGCCTTCTAGATATTGAAACAGACTGCCGATAATTGCTTCTGGTTGCCACTCAATGCCTTAAAAGTAATGTTTTTCATAAAATTATAATAATGCTCATGCTCATTGCTCTAAATGCTCAACCCAAATGACATTGAGCGGCAATTAAAGGCAATTATCGGCAATCTGCCAAACCTCAAATTTTTGATATTAGTATAAGAAGTTGAGTAGTTGATTGCTGAAAAGCAATACGCTTGCTGTAGTTGTTTACCTACCGTCAACTTATGTATAACGCCGCGCGTTATACACCGATAACCATTAACTGAACGGTATTGTTCGGAAAACAAATTTTTTTGCTTTAAATTCACAGATGTATGCGTTTTCCAAGAAGAATCGTATAATAGTTTAAGCAAAAACATGTCCAAACTGCGATTTATTGTAATAATAGGCGCATTTTTTATTTTTCTTAATATTTAAGGAGAGGGAAATGGCAGCAGTTCAAGTTGATAAAGAAATTTTCCATCTGTTAAAACAAGCTTATTCTGAAAAATTTGGAGCTTCTCCTGGCTCTTTGATTAGCCGACTAAATTATGTATATCAAGACGAATTAGATAACGCAAATGATAATTTAATTGCCGACAGAACTCTCCGGGCTTTTTTTAACTCTGCTATACCACCCAAAATGCAGGAAAAGAACCTCAACTATCTATGTGGGGTGCTATTAGACCAAAAAAGCTACCAAGAAGCGTTAAGACAATTAACTAAGAATGAGCCAGGTATAGAAGGAGATTGGCTAGACCCTTATTGGAAACACTTAGAAAAAAAGTGCAGTAAGATGAGGGTACTTGATATGGCTGAACCCATACTTATAGATAATATCTATGTCAAATTTAAGATATTCAAGGACATTCAGGGACGCAGAAAAACAACTATTCAGAATTTACTAGTCAATTTAGAAAATGATATGTACCAAACATTTAAACGTTTACCTTTTTCTAGCAGTGAGAGTCAGATTCCAGCAACTGATGCGGTAAAGAGCTATCGCAAACTTGTGGTATTGGGTAAACCGGGAGCAGGTAAGACTACATTTTTGAAGTATCTGGCTCTGCATTTTCCTACAGAAGAATCAATGGAAAAAGTTGTTCCAGTTTTTATTCAACTAAGAGAGCTTTCCCAGCAGGAGCACCAGTGAAAAAGTTACGTGTTTTTGCGTATCGTATCGGATCTATTTTTTGCAGTGCTGTCTCTGCGGCTTTACGTCCACCCACAATTTCGCTGATGTGGTCGTCGCGTTTGGCGGCGTTGGGGAATTGTTCACGGAGATAAGTCACCAACTCTTCGCGGTTGGCAAAGTCGCGTTGCATGTTGTTAGTCATGTTTGTTTGATTTGTAAAGCGCACGACGACGCGCATTCGCACGGCAGAAGGGTTCGTAGTGAGGGCAAGATCCCTCGTGTTCTTGAGGACTAAAGCCTTCACTACTAACAAATGATCGTAAACCAAGCATTGTTGCTTTGGTGGACTAGTAGCCTGCTGCAAGCAGGGTTTTTGCCCTACAGCAGTTTTCAATTGAGTTGACCACATTCTAAGGGCGGGGGAACCCCGCCCCTACGATGGGTCAATTTGCCAGGAAAATTTTCAGCAAAAAAGCAAACGCTACAAACAAATGTCCCAATTTTTGTCAAGATAATATTATGATTTTCCAAAAAGCCATTTGGCAAAAATCGGCATGAGTGAAAAAACAATAGAAAGCTACGGCAAGGGTTTTCTCGTTATACTTTTGCCAATCTCATTTTTGATTATTTTCCTTGTTGCCACCTGGAAAGTTTGGGTGGCGGTAATTCTAATTGTCTTGGCTTTCAATATTTGGCAGTACTATAAGTGGCAACAGTTGTGTCTGCAAGTCAACCCGATCTTCAGTCAACTGATTCGGGAAAATCAAGGCAAGATTACGGCAATAGACTTGGCAATGAAGGGAAATTTTTCAGGAGAGACGGCAAAACGCTACTTAAACACTAAAGCAGTGGAATTTGGTGCCCACACCCTTGACTCTAAAGAGGCAAGCCAGGTGTATTACTTTATGACCGCTAGCACTCTAGGCAGCATACTTGACAGTAGTGAGCCACCCAAAGAACTTTCTGCTCAACCAGTTGCCAAAACTGCCCTACCACTTCTGACACCACCGCAGCCTAAACAGCAGCAAGAACCAGAAACTGAATCACAACCCCAACCGACTCAGGAGGAAGTCAAACGACCACTGGAAAAACAGTTAATTTTTGGCTCTCTCATTCAATCTGAACTTGCTAAACGATTAAATGTTTATTCCAGCACAGTATATAAACGGCGAGAAGATCCAGATTTTCCTGAATGGAGTCGCAGTAAAGATCCAGATGGCATTGCTTGGACATATTTCAGAAAAACTAAGGAGTTTTTTCCACTGGAAGAGGAAGGCAAAAATTAACTTGAAGATGGGGAGTGGGGAGTGGGGAGT
>CAXTSI010000197.1:0-14872 GCA_964246695.1 uncultured bacterium | reverse complement strand
TATTTTTACTCAGAACTACTGGCAGATAAGGCTTAAAAGGATTATCGTATTTCTGAGATCCTTGTATCCAAGAAAATTCGGGGGTTCCTTGGGGTTCGTATCCCGCAAAGCTTCCCGCGTTAAACGCACCATCAAACAGGGGTTTAGTCGTCGATTCCGATTGTTCCACCCAATCTTGACTGACAACAATTTTTACCCAGCGTTTTTTAGCCGCGTATCCTTGGCGTCATCTTGTATTGGTCGCAGTTCGATGTTACCACCACGTACCCCCCACTCCCTCATTTGAGCACAATGCAAAGCTACGGTGGTAGCCTCACCACCGTGCTTGCCATCACGATCCAATACTGATTTGATGAGGGATTCTAGAGACACACGTAGATTAAAAGCGATACTATTTAGACAAGATTAATAGTTGATGCGCTTATACTTTGGATAGATGCCATATTTATAAAAAAAGCGAATAAATATTAAAAATGGGAATAAATAACAGAATTGGCAACAACGTTTCAACAAACACACCATATAAAGAAGCTTTAGTTGGTCTTGGTGAGCGCATCCTTATGTGTCGGCGACGACACAGAATAGACCAGACAGAATTGGCTCTTGCTTGCAATCGTCGTAAAACTACGACCCTGAATCAGGCTAGAATAAGTCTTATCGAAAGAGGCGAGACGGAACCAACTTGGCTGGAAATGTTGGCGATCGCTGAAGAATTCCGCAAGGACTTAAACGAGTTTAAGGTGTAAAATGAAAGACCAGTACGCAATCATCAACGTCAACGGTATCAACGTTCCCGTCCGTCTAGAATCACAGTCAAGGATGCTAGGGGCAACACATACCAAGCTTTACGGGTTGGGGAGGAACTCAAGCCTTTTTGGATTAAGTCCTAGGAGTCTATTTGGGTAATGAAAGAGTTTGTTAGTTGCTGCTCAAATTGTGAATATTATTACAGTGATTTCGGGGGCAGCGTATGTAATGCGTTGCATACCCCGAACGTGAATGAAAATATGATTTTCTACTGCACGGACTTTGAGTGCAAGAATATTGAGAAGCAGTCGCAGCGTCATGCTGAGTTGCATTCCCGGGTGCGGCAAGAAAACCAAAAGTATTTGAATTAAACGATTCACTTAACCGATACAGTGAGTATGTGTGCGGAATGATTCAAGCAAACCGGGAACCGGAAATTTCCAGAATTTTTTTCAAGAGACTCACGGACAAGGAGCAACAACAGCGAACTGACCGCAGAAAGAGTTCATAGCCTTTGCGCTGCGGGTGGAATTGATGATGCTAGGCTTGACATGATTGTGCGGCGTAATTGTAACAATTAATAATATTATTAGTCATGAAACTGCCTTTTGATTGGGATGACATCAGGCGATCGTACACTTGTTTGGGAACATCAAAGTATTGAAATTTCTTGCCAGTGTTGAAAACTACGAGCAAGGTGTTGGTTGCCTCGTCGTAACCTACAGAACGTAGCATGGATGAATGGACAGGCGTTAGTTGCATATGAAGTTTTTGTTGTATTGCCAATATTATAGACACACCCTTTATGTGAATAGGCGATCGCAAACTTTGTTAGTGGGCGATCGCCTCAACAATTCTTAGAATCAGATCTACACGACGACGCAATCTGATAATGCCGGCAGGATGCGCACGTCGCTGTAGGATTGACTGCGCATCGCAAGTGCAAAGAATGAGCATTGTAAATGCAATCTGGTTTGTCTTCATAATTTGGGTTCCAGGAGTTAAAATTTGAAGCGATCGCATTCATTGCAGCTTGCAAATCATTAGTTGCTAAAAGCCCAATGAGCGATGATTTTAAACAACTCAACTAATTGTTCATCAGTCAAGCTTTGACATCGGGCAAGATGCGAACATCTTGTGCTCGCATTTATCCTCTGATAATGAAAATATAAAGCTGGCGATATAGTTAAAGCGCAAATTAGAAAAAACCCCACAGTTATTTTCCAATCACTGTGCATATAAATATTTAGGCTTAAAGAGCTAACGTTGAAAACCAACGCCAACAATATATTCCTCTGCATTCTCATAATTTTGTTTTATCAGTACCGAGAAATTTTATTATACATGTTGCTCCCATAACAGCTTGGCGATCGCTCTTGTTGTGAACTAACCTGAACTCTATCTCCGATAACTAATAATCACAACAAAGCGATCGCGCTCTATGCAAGTGTTGGGCGCGATTTTTTTAAGTGATTCAAGAGTGATTTCTGGTGGTTAATCGTCTCCCCAGTCCACCAACTCTTCATCCATAGTTAACGCTCGACAATCAAGCGCTAGCACAGATTTAGCTAGATGCATACGTTCATGCTCAAAGCACCCCCCAATACGAAATCGATTCAGTTCCCGATGTGTTTGGTGAACTCTACCGCGTGTGGGGTGGAGGAAGGTCATTGGTTGGGCTTTCGCGCTTTCTCTTGGTGCCAACACCAAGGTATCTTCACCGGCTATTCCACTCAGATAGCGCGAATCCTGCCCCGTATTTAACAGTTCTAACCACGGGCGCATGTGGGGGTAGGTTTTATGGTTGTTGATCGGCAATCGAAATTGCTCTGTATCATTCCAGTATTTTGATTGCTCCGTTGGGGATTGTTGGAATGCGATCGCTTCTGTATCCCAAAACCGCCATTCTCGTTTATCTTTCCTAATAGTAGAGTCGGATTCTCCTGGTCGGATAGCCGATTGTGATGAAATTCTGACCAAAATACACAATTGTGTTTTGCTTTTTTCGGCTTTTCTGGTATTATTATTTGTTGACCTAATTGGGACAACTTCGTCTGCCGCTTTAGCTTAACCATGAAAATTTTCAACCATGAGAATTTTCAACCATGAGGTTTGCGATCGTAAAACTAACAGCAGAACGCGCTCACATGTGCGTCTGTTCAAGATTTGTGGTCTAAACTTGTGGCACTCTTGGTTACGCTTCACTTTGTCGCTAAACTTCGGTGAGCGTAATTAATAATCTCAAGTGCCGTTTCCAGATCTTAAACCTGGGGGCGGCGCGAGGAGATAGTGTTCCTGGCGTGGAAAGCTTGCAAGCGATCGCTATCTCGCTAGGGCAAAGCTTGGACGAGTTGCTAACGTATGCTCAAGGCGTAAGTCCAGAAGAATTAAAGCATCTTGTGGCTGAAGATGTTTTGGTTCGGGCTAACCAATTAAGCGAAGAGGAGCAAGGTCGTTTAATCAAACTTCTTGTTGACAAGCTTGTCCAGCGCAAAAAAGACGCGCAACAGTAATCGTTGACTGCGGTGCGTCCAGAATCAAGGGTTTCCCTGATTTTTCGTAATTATTGCGGAGCATAACAGGTGCATCTGCTACTCTCATATCGCATGAAGTAAAGTTTTATTGAAGATGATTTCTTGTGCTTTCTAGAAATACTTTGGCGTGTTCCGCTTCCGAAATCCACTTATTGTAAGTTTGTAGATACACTTGTGGGGTATGCCCAAGCCACGCCGCCGCCACAGATATTGGAATCTTGTATTGCACGGCTGCTCGAATCGCATAGGCGTGACGCAAGCAATATGGTGAAAATGCGGCGTGCCTTCGACAAAATGCCATGTACACGTGTTTACCGTATTTATTAAAATCCGATTTTTCTGATATAGGTGGTCGCTTCATCTGCCAAAGCTGCCATTCGATAGCCCATTCAGGGCGGAGTGGGTAGCAAGTGCGATCGCCTGTCTTTCCTTCCAAAACTTTACAAACATGCGGCAGATCTAATGAAATTTCACAGAAAAAAGCTTCGTGAGGACGCAGCCCGTAGACAGCTAACACTCCAAACATCCATTGCCAGGGTGAGCTAGGAACAAATAGCGATCTTGTTGCCACAATTTCTTCGTCTGATGGAATTTCTTTAGGCTTGGTCTTGCTCGGACCATAATCACCTTTGTAGGGCGATAAATCAATACATAGTCCGGAGAATTTTGCTAACTTCTGATACATGTAAGCAGTCCTTGAACGAGTCCAGCTATCGTGAGGTAGACCGATCAATTCTTTAATCAATAATTCTCCAGTAAGTTTTTCGTTAAGCGGTAGCCGACTAAAAGCAACAAAATAGTGTCTTTCCCAAGTATCCGAGGAAAAAGCCTGCTGTTTTATCAAAAATTCTTGCTTGAAAGCTTCTATCCAGTGTGCGCAGATACCGATCGAATCAACCTCGCTCAACCATGCGAACCAATCAAAGATCCCGGTACTTCTCCATCGTGCGATCGCCACTGCCAATTCATGGGCTTTGTCTTCGGCTACTTTTAACCCTGCTGGGTTGCCGTAAATTCCCAAGGACAAGTATTGTTGTGTGGGTTTAAGCGAACCGCTGCCTGGTCGTGGAGGAAGCGTCGCTCTAAGGGAAAGGCGATCGCCTCTCTGGACAACTGCAACACCCATCTTTGCTGTCTTTAGTCGTGCATTTATCGCTTTAACCGAGTTTTTCATTGACCTAAAAGTGTACTAAATATTTTGGTCGTGCAAGAATATTTAAGACCATCTAGGCTCATGAAGTATAGTCTTTGATGCCCGATTTTAACGCTAAACACCTAACTATCAAAGAACTAAGTAACGCAGTTGGCAGCGGTATTACTCCGCGTATGGTGCGCCACTACCATCAATTGGGGTTACTGCCTCAACCAGTGCGATCGCCCAGCAACTACCGTCTTTACAATGAGAAAGATGTTGTGAGGCTGCAACGCATCGTGGCACTGAAGCAGCAAGGGTTCCAGCTGAACCACATCCGCCAAATTCTGGAAGTCGAACCAGAAGCAGATACAACTACCAACTTAATCGCACAACTTCAGCAGCAATATCGGGCAGTGATGCAGCAAATTTCCCAACTAAGGCAAACTGCATCTGCACTAGAAGGGTTGTTGGGGCGCGATCGCCATTGTCAAATTATGCAAGCTGAAGTCTTGGCACAACTTAAGTTACTGGAAGTAGAAACCAAAACAGGACTGTTCGGAGTGGAAAAACTCTGGAGTGGCTTGGATGCTCAAGTTGATGCACACCCGGAAGCTTTTCAAGAATCTTTACAACGCTTGTTACCTGACCTCTCTGACCTTTCGGAAATTGAACAAGACCTAATTTCTCAGATGGTTTTGGCTTGTGGAGATGTCAGTTTGGCGTCGTTTGTGCGGTTGAGTACTGGGGCGATCGCCGCCAGTCGTGAAGCCCTCCACTCAGGGTGTCAAGTGGTTGTAGATGTTCCAACTGTAGCTGCTGCCCTCGATCAAACGCGATTAGTTCATTTAGGATGTGGGGTGGAAACATTAATAGATAATCCTCACGTCACTACTGCTATAGAAGCAGAACTTGCTTTTTGGCAGCATCAGGAATGGCAGGACAAATTACAGCAAGTATTTCAGGGTTGTGTGCTAGTGGTTGGCTATGCTCCTAGTGTATTGCTGTCTGTTTGCCAAGCCATCCAGAAGCAGAAAATTCAACCTGCGCTTGTGATTGGTATGCCTATTGGCTTTAGCCATGCTCCTGCTGCCAAGCGACAACTGATGCAATCATGTGTGCCTTGGATCACTATTGAAGGAACTTTGGGAGGTGGTTTGTTAGCTGCTACTACCCTGAATGCTTTGGTTGAATCACTGATTGAAAAACCTGATTGTCATTGTTATCTAAGCCGCGAACTTTAAAATAGCCTCTGTAATCATTGCTGAAAAATACATAAGTATTTTTCCACGCTATCGCTATAATTTCACACTACGAAACTTCAGTATTGCAGCTTTTAAATTCGGTTGGAAGCCTGGAGAAATCTCCCTGATAATCGAACAGAAAAGCGAGTTAACCTTAATAAATTTTATTTTGGTTACAAGCTAGAAAACTGGTATCATTTACACTATAAAATTTTACTAACTTTTAGGAAATAACCGCTGTAACTCAAGGTATAAATCATGTTTCTCTTTAATGAAATTTAAAATATTTATCATCAGATAAAAAGCTAACTCTAAAAGAGAGTTGTCAAATTTATTACATAAACTCGGAAAAAGATTGACTAAAAGTAGCTGAAAGTCTAATTTGAAATGGTAATGTAAAATACTAAAAAAAATAAACACTGTTATGGATCGAGTTGAGATGCAAGATCGAGTTGAAACAAAGTATAGTTTATGTTAAGTATCTCCCACAACTTAAGAGACAAATACCAGGAATGTAAGGTGCAAAGTCTCCTCTAAAAAAAGAACGATTAAGACTAGCCAGCTTTCTATTTCCTCGACTTTGATAAGAGGCATATGTGGCAAAAAGAAAAAAAAGATAGTTCGATCCTCAGTTTGGCATTACTGCTGGCATTAGCCACCCCTATGGCAGCAAATGACAGTATACTGCAATCCGCCTTGGCACAATCTGCTACTAATGTTCCGTCGTCGTCTCTCTCGACACCTGTTCCAACTGGCACTAGAGTGCGGATTGATGGTTCGAGTAGCATGGCTGCGATTAATCAAACGTTGAAACAACGCTTTGAGAAACAGTTCTCTGAAACCAAGGTAGAAGTTGCTGCTAATGGTACTGATGCTGCACTCAAAGCTTTACGAGGTGGGAAAATAGATCTAGCAGCAATTAGTCGAGAGTTGACGCCAGAAGAAGAAGCCCAAGGTCTTGCGCAAGTTCTTGTACACCGAGAAAAGATTGCGATTGTTGTGGGTACAGATAATCCTTTCAAGGGAAGCCTGACCAGTAAGCGATTTGCCAAGATTTTCCGGGGAGAAATTACAGATTGGTCGCAAGTGGGGGGTGCTGAGGGGAAAATTCGGGTAATCGATCGCCCCATAACGAGCGATATTAGAGAAGCTTTTCGCGACTACCCAGTCTTTCAGGCTGCTGAATTTGGCACAGGTTCTACATCTGTGCAACTGGACGAAGATAGCACTCCAGAAATAGTCAAGCAGCTAGGGAAAGACGGTATCGCTTATATCTTAGCTAATCAAGTATCGAAACTGCAAGGTATACGTGTTGTCAAGATGAATCACATCTTACCAGATGATTCCAGATATCCCTTCTCGCTGCCTTCAGTGTACGTTTACAAAAAAAATCCCGGTCCGAGTGTGAGCAATTTTCTTGACTTTGTTACCTCCCCTGTGGGAATGCAGGCTATGGAAGAAGCTAGGACTGCTGAAGCTGTGGCGATCGCCTCCGGCGGATCTGGGACACTCAGCACTACGGACTCACCAAGTGCGACTCCCTCACCCAGCGACCAAGCGACAAACAAAGCTACTGCTTTTGATCAAACGACTGCTTCTGATAATCAGAGTTTTGTGACTTCTGTGAGCAAAAATGAAACTGCGTTCGGGCCAACACCATTTTTGTGGTGGCTATTGCCTTTATTTCCTTTAGGTGGTTTCTTAGTATGGTGGTTCAACAGAAGACGTCCGTCGAGTCAAGAAAAAATCGATAACGTGGTGGAATCAACTTCTAATATGCCTTTGAAAGAGGCTTCTGCAACAGATACGTCAAACCTCAGCATTAGTCTTACCCTCAGCAACCCTGAAGAAGACACACCATCTGAGGTGGTTGAGAACCCAAGCCAAACCACATCTCCGGAGGTTGACACAAATTCATCTGTATCCAATATAGCGAATCCCACTACTGTAGGAGCTTCAGCTTTAACAAACGGTGCAGCTCTTACAGTAGAGGCTACTTCACCACTCTGGGCAAAATTTTTTCAGAGAGAGTCAGACATAGAAGCAGATTATAACACAATACAAGCAAGTAATACTACTGAAGTATTATCTCCAAATGGCAATGTGCAACCAGAGGTAGCTAAAGTTACAGCTTCAGAAGCCAAACTGCCAAATGTTCCCGTTGCATTTGATTTGTCAGCCCCAGTAACAGTTGTGAATTCTGTAGATGATGAAGTGCCTGATGTGGCGATCGCATCTGATGTGAAACCATTCGTCAAAGGTACAACCTCATCTGCCAAACAGCCAGATGCAACTCCTGTGACTATTATCAGTACGAACACTGCCAACCTCACAAATGTTCCCGAAGCAGCACCTGAAGTCGAAGCTTTTTCTGTCAAATTAGACTTTCCCGAAGTTGTATTAGATATGGTAGCGGATGCAGCTGAACCTACTGCTGAAAGCACAGACAATCATGTGCCAAAGGAGACAAATGAAGTAGCCGCAGACACAGAAATTACATCGGGGGCGGCGATGAATGGTATAAAAGAAACTACTAAATTAAATGTAGAATCGCAAACTAACACTACGGATAAAGCAGCACCAGTGGTAGACGAAGGATCTGCTGAATCGCTAAAAGCAGATTTTGAGAATAAGATTATTCTCACATCCCGCACACCTAAGTGGGCTTATGCTTTTTGGCTTCTTTCTGAGGTCGAAAAGGAAGCACTGCGGTCAAAAGGCGGTTCCCAACTGGTGCTGCGACTTTATGATGTCACTCATATTGACTTGAGTTATCAGAATCCCCAACTGGTACAGCAGTATGAATGTGAGGAGACAATACACAATCGCTATGTGGCTATTCCCAAGAGCGATCGCGACTATATAACTGAAATTGGCTATGTCACAAATGACAATCGTTGGTTGCTACTAGCGCGTTCAGCTATTACTCGCGTCTTCAGCCGTCCCGAACAAGATTTTTGGTTTGTAGCGGATGCTGAACTCATTATCCACGGAGCAGTGGAGCCAGGTTCAACCGTGACCCTTAAAGGTCATCCGATTAAACTTAAACCAGATGGGACTTTCCACTTGCGTATGCCCTTTAAAGACAGGTCGATTGACTATGCGATCACAGCTGTGGCTACCAATGGGGAGCAAGCTAAAACCATCCAGATGAATTTCTCCCAAAACACCCCAGAACCAAAGCCCTTCGAGCAAGGTGTAGGCGAATAAGAATTAAAAATTAAAAATGTAAAATTAAAACTTTTTTAATTTTTAATTTTTAATTTTTAATTAATTAGTCCGACAACCTCCGGACCACACCCTTACACCTCTTCTGCTTCTGGCAAAGGGAATCTTTCCTCTGCCAAGTAAGCCTCAAAGTGCCGTTGGAAGTATAGCCAAGATGTCATATCTTCTCCCTCAAGAAAAGATTTTGGAGCATTTTTATATAAAGGAATACGGCTATTAATTTCATCTTGAAACAGTTGTGGCAACTCAGTAAAACCATTGACTTTGCTACCGTAAGCACTGTAAATAAGATGACCGGGGCTAGCACCCATCTTCATCCAAGGAAGCCAAGGACCAATCCGATCCCAGCTGAGCTGGAGTTGAGAAACCGAGGTGAGTTCTGGGTTGAATAAATCTGCAGTTGGGACAGTAATTTTAAACAACTCCGCCGCCTGGTAGGTGGGTTGTGGACTGTACTGAGCAAACTTGGGATCTTCTGCCAAAGGATTGGGGTAAGTGGGAAATATGTCAAATACAAAAGTTGTACTCGACCCTTCTACTGGTGCGGGAAACTTACCCTGAAAGTGACCCTGCACCGGATTATTTGCCACGTGCATTACCGGAACTGTTTCCCCTGTCCAAGGATTCTCCCACTTCCGCAACGCCTCACCTGTCTCTGGGTTAAGGTAATAAGTCAGTTCTCTGGAAGTAAAATCCCAACTACCTTCTTCTGTAAGAATACACCTGCTCACACTCATACCCAATATCTTAAACAAAAGTTTTCTCTTCTCGCCAGGGATAAAGGCGTAAATCTTACCTGTCCAGGTGAGAAAGGTGGATTGAGTGGGGTCTAGGGAAGAACGAGTTTTAACCCAGTGCGAGGCATCAAATTCTTGGATTTGGGCAACCATAGTGTGTGAGTAGAGAAAGAATATCTTCTAATCCTACTAGTAGCGAAGGTTTTCACAGTTTTCACCAAACAAGCGATCGCACGAACCACGGTGGTAAGTTGACTTTACCTAAAAATCTGAAAGTCCGCACTCGCACACTGACTGATTAAGCTCTGACCGATGCTTTCAACTGACGCTTCATCAGCCAACTAATGCCACCGAGAACTACTGTACCTACTACCATGTCAGGTTCGGGAACTCTTTGTGGTTGGGTAATGGATGCGCTTACTACACTACGGGTCATATTGAGAGGATCTGTCAAGTATCCACCCTGGAAGGTGCTAGTGGGTGACGGTAGTGTCTTTTCGGCAAATGAGAGTTGCAGTATGGGTAGATTTGGAGTTGTTGGAGTCGAGCCTGTGAATGACAAGGTAAAAGTCCCTTGGCTTGGGTTGAGGATTTGAAACGAACCCACTGATGGTGAAAACGTATAAAAGGTCGTACTATTTTCTGTGACTAGGTTCAGCACAAAATCCTGTTCGGGTTGACCAGTCGTATCACTGAATGAGAATACACCATGAAAAGAACCATTTTGCAGATTACTGCCAGGAAAGGCTCGACTGTCGAACATCCCAGAAATATCTAAGGTCGCAGCTCTGGCTGGAGTGATCCTACTGACAAGTAGCATGGCAGCTTCAACCGTCATCACAGCGACTAGGTTTTGAAAAATCTTCACTCTTCCTCCTTTAGGAATTGGATCTGAGCAAATTTACACAGGTGCAACAAGCAAGCCTTTCACCTCTAATGTTCATCGCCAAGAACTAGCTCAATCAGTTCCGATAAAGTGCAGTAGCCAAAACCTTCTACGCTTAGGTTGTTGATTGCATTAATTAGTTGACACAACACTTCCCCACCAATCTCAGGTAACACGTCCTGAGTTTTAAGTCTAGAAATACTATTGATTTCTCCTCCGGCTAAAGCTCGGAGGATTCTAAACTGTTTTCGCTACGCCGGATAGAATCCGGCTTGTCCCAAGGGGACACGCTTCGCGAACGCTCAGTTTACGATATGTTTTCTTTAGCGAACTAAAAACTCCATATCGCTTAGGAAGAATCAAGGCTTCCTTACCAACCTTGGCGAGGATTATTCCAAGCTGTGTTGCTACCTTTTTGATAATATTTATCGCGCCCTGGCAATCAGAATTAATCAGTATTCCTGTTGCTGTTTTGTAAGAACCCCTACCAATCCCATCACCTTTTTTACCACGCTTGCCAGATGGTTTCCACCCTTGAGGTTTCTCGCTCAAATTAGGTAAAGAATCACCATCTAAAAAACTAGTCTTGCTGGTGTATGACTCTTCGGTTTCATGGAATTGTATCCCAGTTTCTTCGCACAATTGTCGGATACGTTCTTTTAGTTTAGCTGTGGGAATCTGGACAAAGTTTTGATTGTGTTTTTTACCAAGCTGGATTTTATCTTTAATTCCTTGACCCCAGCCAAACACTACATTGCCCAGCTTGTTTGTTAAACAGTAATTAATAACAAATCGAGCAGTTTTGTTAATAGCATCCCGCATAACTCGGTTGCGTTTTTCTGTTAGTTCAGCTAATTCGTCATCCCAGTAAGCTTGTGGTTTACCTTTCTTGATTTTGGCTACCGCACGGTTATACCTTTGATTGATTGACTTTAGCTGCTGACCATCAATGATGAAAGACTTGTTGAGCGTTGAAACACCTGTAATCCAGTTAACTGTACCAGGATCTAAGCCAAGTGCGGTAGTAGGGTCTAGTCCTAACAAGCAGGATGCTCCAACTTTGCAATCATCATCATTATAGACATACTCAGCATATAATTGTCGGTTGCGAGGAAGTATCCTTAGTTCTGCTACTTGCTCCGGGTTGAATCCAAAGCCTCCAGGAATCCAGATATCAAGTGGTGCGTCCCTCGTCAGTTCCCTACTAACAGGTAATCGACATTTTCCTGTTTCAATATCAAATTTCAATGCTTGAGCAGGAATAGTAAAAAGCGCCAATCCATCTTTACTTCGATAGTTAGGCATTTTTGGCTTACCTTTTAGTTCTCCCTTGAAAAATAGCGGGAGTAACTCGTTGTAGCCTCTAAAACTTTCAATTACACCCTTAATAACTTGCTGAGCTTGCTGTCCTCCTAACGCTTTGTAATGCTTATTTTCTACAAAGTCTTTACATAGTTGAGCATAGCTATCAACCAATACCCTTTTTGTTTTAAACCCAGAGCGGTAAAAGTCATCTTTGTCGAAAAACTCTACTCGCTCGCAGCCTTCAAAGTGTTTTTGTTTGATTTGATAAATAACGCAATTGACCAACGAGCTTGCATGTTGACATAGATAGACCAAATAATCGTGCAACTCGTCTGATATATTACCTGTCAACCTAATCTGTTGCGTCTTAAACATTTTCCTACCGAGCGTAAATTGAGAAAAAGGGGCAGGCTTAAAGGCATCTCATTTAAGGGATGGGACAACTACATCTAGGTAAAGAAGCCTGCCCCTTTTTCTAAAAGCAATTTGGTGACCTCCTGTTTTATACTATAGTAGTAAATACGTATCTTGTCTACACTATAATAATAAGAAATGTCAAAACTTTCGCCCAAAGATTTTGAGTATAGACGAGCAGAAGGGTCTGTATCTTCATTGAACTATCACTTCGTTTTTGTCCCAAAACGGCGCAAAGCAGTTCTAATCAAAGACGTGGCTTCGAGAATGCAATCAATTATTTTTGAATTGGTGGAAGAACATGGATGGAAACTCATTGCACTTGAAATCATGCCCGACCACGTACACTGCTTCCTGAACGTCCCACCACATGAGGCACCTTCTGATATTGCCCGATGGATTAAAGGAAGATCGTCTCACCACTTGAGAGCAGAGTTCCCAGAATTAAAGAAGATGCCTTGCATGTGGAGTCCCAGCTATTTTGTGGCTTCCACTGGACAAGTCAGCACTGAAGTCGTTAAGCGATACATTGAGGATCAGCGTTCAAAGTAGATACTGGCTGGTTAAAACCAGCAGTACCTTCCGACCACCGGATAGAATCCGGCGGCTCTCAGCTTTGTTTTGGTAGGATGGACCTTTAGTTCATCTGCCAAAGCTTTGTTCGTAATCTTTCGCCTAGCCATTACTTCTCTTAGCTTCCAGCGAACTTTACTTACTGTCGGTAGCTTTAACACTGCACTCATAGGTATTTGTTACTGCTTATTCATTTTCTGTAATAGCACTACACGCTACTAGCATAGCGCTAAAGCCCCAGTTTTTTAATGTCTCACAAGTACCAATTGCTCTTTAAATTAGCGTTTAATGCTATAAATATAGCGTTTAATGCTATTTTCGGGAGAATAGAGAAAGGCGATCGCACCGCCAAGTTTGAATCGCCTTCTCCTACAACCCTTGAAATAAAGGATTATTTCCTATGATTACACAAGATGTAACGACAATTTGTGCTGACCAATTGACCGACGGGGACATTATCCGGCATTCGACTGGCGATACTTGGATGGTCATCACTGAGTCTGAGTACACCACCGCTGGCATTACTTTTGATGTGCTCCTTCGGGAGAGAGTATGAGTTGTTGCCAGCGAATCTCTTTAAAGCCAACTTCTCGGAATGCTGATTCATAAGTTGCTTTACTCAGGTAATAGTTCAAGAAGCTGACTTTCTGTCCTCCGTCAACAGAGATTGTGTAGGTCATGGGTGTGCCTTCCTGAAGCGCCCCAGAAATGCTTTTAGTAATTCCATATTTTTCTAATTTGGGATAGAACTTAGGGGGCAAATCAAAATTATCATTTATGCTGACAAAGCGACCGCCCGGTTCCAGGTTAATGAATATCGTCTGACACATTTTAAGCAGTTGTTCTTTCGTTTGAGCATTATTCAATAGATAGGCGGCAACTACAAGATCGAAGCTGCCAATTTCACCGAGTTCGAGTACATCATGTACGATATATTCAATACCGTGTGGAGCTCTTGCTTCTTCCTGTCTTGCTAGTTCGATCATTTTTTGGGAGATGTCTACGCCAACCACCCGTGCAGCACCCAAATGCCTGAATTTTCTGGTATAAAACCCTTCGCCGCAAGCCAGATCGAGGATTGATTTAAGAGCGATATCATCCAACATATTAAAGAATGTATATACCTCATGCAGGCGACAGGGTAATTCTTTGGATTTTTTATACTCTTCGGCTATTCTGTCATAGTGTGCTGACATTTTTTACTCCACTTGTAAATTGTTTCTGTGAGCTTAGCCCCAATGAGGTCAAAATAATTCAAAACTCAAAATTCAAAATTAAAGACCCCAGGAATAAACACGTCATTTTGTAAAAATAGATACCAAGTATTTTTGTTTTCCCTGTTGAAAAACACTTGCTCTGTATCCTTAATTAAACAATTAAAAATTATTTCTAAATTTTTAATTTTTAATTTTTAATTTTTAATTTAAAAAATGGTCAGCAATTATATTTCTATCTAATTGACTAGATGCAACTATCCATTGGGGTCAAGACAGAAAAAGACCTTTTACCTACACTAGAAATAGAAAAGTCGTAAAACTGTCCAAGGAATCTTTCTCAGGGCAGTTAATTCATTTTAGAGGTATAGTAATGCATCCAATCTTGAAACGCACACTATTACCCAGCCTAGTGGCTATGAGTCTAGTCGGCGGCAACCTAGTGTCTGTGAAACCTGCATCAGCAAACCACCGGATCATAAAAGATGCGGGAGTAGGTGCAGCGGCTGGTACTGTAACTGGTACAATTACCAGCCCTCATCACACCGTTGGTAATGCTATTAATGGAGCCGCTGCAGGTGCTGCTGTTAACGCTGTCAACCACGGCGGACGCCATAAAAGTCGTCACTTGGTTCGAGATACCGCAGTGGGTGCAGCGGCTGGCACAGTCACTGGCTTGATTACCAACCGTCACCATCCCCTCAGCAATGCGATTAATGGTGGATCTGCAGGTGCTGCTACCAATCTCTTGGGGCGCTGATCCTGCTTTGAACATAGTGGGTTGTTGATTAGCTGTAGGGAGGGAGAGGGGGAGGATGAGGAGGATGAGGAGGATGAAGAGGATGAGGGGGATGGGGA
>CAXTSI010000196.1:0-14890 GCA_964246695.1 uncultured bacterium | reverse complement strand
CACCTCCCCTACTCTAAAAACGGGGGTGAGATGATGGCGATTGTAACGACTGCCGAAAAACCAGTTGTAGTTAATCCCCTTAAGCAAAGCCAACCTTTGGGTGCAGCGTTAGCCTTTTTGGGATTGAAGGGGACCATACCTCTAATGCATGGTTCTCAAGGCTGTACAGCCTTCGCCAAAGTCGTTCTGGTACGGCATTTCCGTGAGGCGATTCCCCTGAGTACTACAGCGATGACAGAAGTTTCTACCATCTTAGGAGGCGAGGAGAATATTGAACAGGCAGTCCTCACGCTGGTGGAGAAGTCTAAGCCAGAAATCATTGGTTTATTTACCACTGGACTGACGGAAACCAGAGGGGATGATATGGATCGCTTTCTGAAGGAGATTCGCGAACGTCACCCAGAACTGGATAACCTGCCGATTGTGTTTGTCTCGACGCCAGATTTTAAAGGTGCCTTGCAAGATGGCTTTGCTGCTGCGGTCGAGAGCATAGTTAGGCAAATTCCGCAAAAAAGTGACAAGCGAGACGCCTGTGCGACACAAATCACGATTTTGCCGAGTTCTGCCTTCACGCCAGGGGATGTACAGGAAATCAAAGAAATTGTCACCGCCTTTGGACTGAAGCCCATCTTTGTACCTGACCTTTCCGCCTCACTCGATGGTCATTTAGAGGATTCCTACAGTCCCTTAGCAGCCAGTGGCACCACCGTGACAGAACTGCGCTCAATTGGCAGTTCAGTATTCACCTTGGCACTGGGCGAGAGTATGCGCTCTTGCGCACAGAACCTGGAAAAGCAGTTCGGTATACCCTACGAGGTGTTTGGTGAACTGACAGGATTAGAAGCGGTGGACAGGTTCCTGCAAGCATTGGTAGACCTCAGCGGTATTAGTGTACCAGAAAAATACCGCCGCCAACGCCGCCAGTTGCAAGATGCCATGCTGGATACTCACTTTTACTTTGGTTGTAAGCGAGTTTCCTTAGCGCTGGAACCAGATTTGTTGTGGTCAACAGTTTATTTCCTGCAATCAATGGGAGTTCAGATTCATGCAGCGGTGACGACTACACGTTCTCCTCTGTTAGAAAAACTCCCTGTTAAAAGCGTCACTATTGGCGATTTGGAAGACTTCGAGCAACTCGCAGTCGGGTCTGATCTGCTCATTGCTAACTCTCACGCAGTAGCGATCGCCAAACGCTTAAAAATTCCTCTCTACCGTCAAGGCATTCCCATTTTTGACCGACTCGGTAATGGTCAGTTTACCAAAGTTGGCTACAGAGGCACTATGCAGCTTTTATTTGATATTGGCAACCTGTTTTTAGAGCAGGAAGAGTCATTAGTCATTAGTTTTGCACAAAGAACAAATGATCAATGACAAATGACTAATGACAAAGGACAAAAGACAATGAAAATAGCCTTCACGACAAGTGACCGAGTTCATATTAATGCTCATTTCGGATCTGCAAAAGAAATTGTTGTTTATGAAATTTCAGATTCCGGATATGAATTTCTAGAAACTCTCCAATTTGAGGGTGACCTCAAACAAGATGGTAATGAGGATAAAGTCACACCAAAACTAGAGGCACTAGCTGACTGCACTATTGTTTATGTTACAGCGATTGGAGGTAGTGCAGCTGCTCGGTTAATCAAGAAAGGGGTAACCCCAATCAAGGCGCAATCTGAAGAAGACGAGATTGCTAATATTCTGAATAAGTTAGTACAAACTCTGAAAGGAAATCCTCCGCCTTGGCTACGTAAAGCTTTACAACCAAAAACCAGAAGCTTTGAAGATGAATTGTCAGAGGAAGCAACAGTATGAGTACAACTAATAGTGTAAACGGCACAGCCACAACCGAAGTATTAAACGCTCCTTTTATTAAGAAACTAGTGCTACAAATTCGGGGTCTAGATAATTACGGAGTCTACCGTAATTGGGCAGATGAGTTGATTATTAAACCCTTTGTTGTCAGCAAACAAAAGAAACGGGAAATATCTGTTGAGGGTGAGATCGATCCGGTAACTCAGGGACGGATTGTGGCATTTTTTCGCGCTGTAGCCGCCCGCCTTGAGGAGGAAACAGGTCTACTATCTCAGGTTGTGGTTGACTTGAACCATGAAGGATTTGGCTGGGTACTGGTTTTTTCTGGTCGTCTTTTGCTAGTTGTTAAAACCTTGCGTGATGCTCACCGCTTTGGTTTTGAATCTCTAGAAAAATTAGCAGATGAGGGAGAAAATCTGGTACAAAAAGGCATTGATTTGGCTAAGCGCTTTCCTGAAGTTGGAAAATTGTAGCTAATTGCTAATTGCTAATAGCTAATTGCTAATATAGCCATCATAAATCATTGGTGAATAATAAATGATGTTGTAGGGTGGGCAATGCCTACCATCACCAGCTTTGGTGGGCATTGCCCACCCTACGAAGAATTTCACTTTGCAGATAGGACTGCTATGGCTAATGAAAGACTGGCAATGAACAATTAGCAATTAGCAATTAGCAATCAGCAATTAGCAATCAACCAATGGAGATTTTTATGGTGCAAGTAGGAGAAACAAGTATTGAGGCGTTAACAGGTCAGATAAGACGCCTGAATAGCAAGGCAGGTCAAATGAAAATGGATCTGCACGATTTAGCAGAAGGGCTACCGACAAATTACGAACAACTGATGGATGTTGCCGCTGACACTTATGAAATTTATCGTCAGCTAGAGGAACTTAAGCAACAGCTAAAAAAACTGGAGCAAGGAAAATGAATAGGGATGTGGAGCAATTTAATCGGCTTGTAGATGCAGAAGAGTATTTTGATTTTTTTCAAATGCCCTACGATCAAGAAGTTGTTAATGTAAACCGTCTACATATTTTGAAAAAGTTTTCTCAATTCATCAAAGAGATTGATGATAATTATACTGACATCAGTAGTTCAGATAAGTTAAGTAAATATCGTGAGGCTTTAGAACAAGCCTATCAGGTATTTCTCGATTCAACACCTCAAGAACAAAAATTGTTCAAAGTGTTTAATGAGAAACCTAAAAATGTAGTCACGCTGACAGAAATCACTTCTGATTAGGAGGTAAAAATTGGTTAACCTGACGCCTAACGAGATCGAACGCTATCGTCGCCAAATGATGCTTCCTAATTTTGGCGAGTTAGCACAGCAACGCCTTAAGTCAGCAACAGTTCTGGTGACAGGTGTGGGAGGATTAGGCGGTACGGCAGCGCTTTACCTTGCGGTAGCAGGCGTTGGGCGGCTGATTCTAGTCCGAGGTGGCGACCTGCGGCTTGATGATATGAATCGTCAGATTCTGATGACTGATGATTGGGTAGGCAAGCCAAGGGTATTCAAAGCAAAAGAAACGATCGGCGCGATCAATCCTGATGTTCAGGTGGAAGCAGTTCATGATTACATTACCCCTGAGAATGTTGACTCCTTGGTGCAATCAGCTGATATGGCTCTTGACTGTGCCCACAACTTCACGGAGCGCGATGTGTTAAATGGAGCTTGTGTGCGCTGGCGTAAGCCAATGGTGGAAGCAGCGATGGACGGAATGGAGGCTTACCTGACGACGATTATTCCTGGTGTGACTCCCTGTTTATCTTGCCTATTTCCTGAAAAACCTGATTGGGATCGGCGCGCCTTTGCAGTTGTTGGTGCTGTTTCTGGAACACTGGCTTGTCTGACGGCGCTGGAGGCTATCAAATTGATCACTGGGTTTAGTCAACCTTTATTGTCGCAACTGCTGACAATGGACCTTACCCGGTTGGAATTTGCCAAGCGCCGTTCTCACCGCGATCGCTCATGTCCAGTGTGCGGTAACAATGCACCGTGGAGATACTTGCAATCCACAGATCTGGAAACCACCAGTAATTGCAAATAATAGCTGGTTAGTGGTTAGTAGTTAGTGGTTAGTAGTTAGTAGTTAGTGGTTAGTAGTTAGTAGTTAGTGGTTAGTAGTTAGTGGTACTTCTTTACAACCAACAACCAACAACTAACAACCAACAACTAACAACTAACAACCAACAACTAACAACTAACAACCAACAACTAAAGGAGTTTTATGACTGTTAGTTTGACAGAAAAAGCAGAATTTCGCTTACAAACATTCTTACATGGTTCTGCTCCCGACACCAATACACCAACTAAAGGTATCCGCATCTCTGTCAAAGATGGTGGTTGCAGTGGGTATGAGTATGCAATGGATGTTACCACTAAGCCGCGACCAGATGACTTAGTAATTCAGCAAGGCAAGGTGCTGGTTTACGTCGATGCCAAAAGTGCACCTTTATTGGATGGAATTGTTGTCGATTTCGTCGAAGGTGTGATGGAAAGCGGCTTTAAGTTTACCAACCCTAATGCAACTGATAATTGCAGTTGTGGAAAGTCGTTCAAAGCAGGTGATTGTACCCCTAAAGGTGTACCTTGCAGCTAAGAGAATTTTGGATTTTGAACACCACCCATCTGCGTATATCCGCGCTTCAGGTGCGGTTGCAATTTTAGATTTTAACGTCTGAGGAGAATCGGAAAATGGCTACCTACCAAGTTAGATTAATCAGCAAAAAGGAAAATATCGACACGACGATTGAGGTAGACGAGGAGACTACCATCCTGGATGCAGCAGAAGAAAAGGGTATTGAGTTGCCCTTCTCTTGTCAGGCAGGTGCTTGCTCTAGTTGTGTGGGTAAGGTAGTTGAAGGTGAAATCGATCAATCTGAGCAATCGTTCTTGGATGACGAGCAGATTGAGAAAGGATTTGCCCTACTTTGCGTGACTTACGCGCGTTCTAACTGCACGATTCGCACCCATCAAGAACCATATCTCGTGTAACATAAGTCTGATTTGCTCTCAGATTGTAGAGACCGTACAGTACGGTCTCTACAGAGGCTATACTCAGATCTTGCACCATTCTCAATAAGACCTAAAAAACCGGGTTTCTCAACCACAAATAAAGGGTCTCAGCCTTGAATATTTGCAAGAAACCCGGTTTTTGATGCTGGTGCAAGATATCAGTATAGCTACTCTGACATTTTTTTAGTCAACACCGACTATGACATCCGTTGACTTAATCACCGCGTAAGCCCGTATGCCCTCGGTAATTTGGAGATTGTCCGCTGAGGATTTTGTGATGATTGCAGTCACGTCTACTCCTGGGGCAACTTCTAACGTAACCTCCGTGTTTACCGCTCCTGGCACAACTTTTTTTACTGTACCTTTGAGAGCATTACGAGCGCTAACTTTCATATCCCGATCTTGGTTGAGTGGTAGAAACGACTCAACATTAGCAAGGTAAGATGATGAGCGTCCTCCGTACATTTACGGGGATACTAATTTAGTAGGGGTGAAAAAAATCTATCTCTGAGGTAGCCCTTTAATCAACCGCCACCATCACATCCGTCGCCTTAACTACAGCATAAGCTTGTTTACCTTCTGCCAGTCCAAGCTTTTCCGCAGATGATTTAGTGATAATTGCAACCATTTCGATTCCTGGTGCTAGTTCTAAAACTACCTCGCTATTAACCGCGCCATCCACAATTTGTTTCACAGTAGCTTTCACAGCATTACGAGCGCTAATTTCCATTTTGTATTTACCTTGTTTCTATTGATGAACATAGACATATTAACAAAATAATCTGTTTTAATTTAACTTGATTATAATTTCCCATAAAATTTACACTTTTAAAATTATAAATTATTTATTTTGTTACATTTTTGCTCAATTATATACAGCAATCCTAAATCAGTCGTGAACAATAAATGATTTTGTAGGGTGGGCAATGCCCACCATCAAGAGGGTTGGTGGGCATTGCCCAACGCCACTCCACGAAGACGCGGGGAACCCGCGCACTCTTTGTGGCTCCCCTACTAATAATTTCACAAATCAAATCAGACTGATCTAAATTCGTTTTGTCTTTAAAATAAAACTTTATACTGGTAATAGTTACATCATGTTAAATATCAATTAAAAACCTACGTAATTATTTTATGTTCGATTCAAGCAATTTTCCATCTGAAAATAAAGTTTTTGAACGGGATTGGTCTGCCTATTATAACGTTGTCGTCGGTCGTCCACCACGAGACACCCTACTCTCCGCTTTAGCGCGTTTTGAAACCGAAAATCCAACTACTAGAACACGGTTTGCGGTTGACTTAGGCTGCGGAGAAGGACGAGATACGGTGGAACTGTTGCGTCGGGGTTGGCGGGTTTTAGCGATTGATGGAGAACAAGAAGCGATTAATCGCCTACTTGCTCGTCCAGACATTAATCATAAACTTTTGGAAATCTTAATTATTCGCTTTGAAAAAGTAACGTTACCAGAATCGGTAGATTTAGTAAATTCTAGTTTTTCACTACCGTTTTGCCCACCCGGTGATTTTCCCGGTTTGTGGGAAAAGATTGTTTTATCTCTCTGTTCTGGTGGTCGTTTCTGTGGTCAATTAATTGGCGATCGCGACTCTTGGGCAATTCATACTTCTATGAATCATCATACTCGCCAACAGGTAGAAATGTTACTCCAACCTTTTGAAGTTGAAATGTTAGAGTCAGAAGACCATCCTGGAAAGACAGCTATAGGTGAAGAGAAGCACTGGCATATTTTTCACATTGTTGCTCGCAAAAAGTAAACCAGTGTAGAGACGCGACCGATCGCCTCTCTACATTAAAATGGACTCAATCCTTGATTTTACACCTATTGAGACTCGTTCCCAGCCAGAGGCTGGGAATGCTTTACAAGAGTCTCCGCCTCTACTTGAGACACCTCCCAAAGCAAAGTAGGAACGAGAAAAAGCTATCTCAGATCTTGCACCATTCTCAATAAGACCTAAAAAACCGGGTTTCTCAACGATTAATAAAGGGCTTCAGCCTTCAATATTTGCAAGAAACCCGGTTTTTGATGCTGGTGCAAGATATGAGCTATGGGGTTTCACCCGACGTTCATTCGCCAACAACATCTTTGAATCGCTCTCATGTTGTGACTCATTAAAGTTTTGCTACGTCCTTCTGAGCCATCTCTAGGTGTTCGGCTACAACTGGTGAAATCTTACTTGCAAACGCTTGCAAATCTGGATCTTGTCCTTGTTTAAGGTACTTTTGGTACTCAGCCTGAGTTTTAGTATGAGCTTGAACCTGCCCTTGCATGTATGCTCTGTTAAAGTTTTTACCAGAAATCTGCTTCAGTTTTGTTAATAAGGGTTTGTTATCTGGACCAACGTCTTTTGGTAGCGTGAAACCTTTAGCTTTCGCTATTTGCATCAGTTGTTGGCTCGAATCTGTATGAGCTTGAATCATATCCTGTGCAAAGGCTCTCACCGTTTTGTCTTGAGACTTTTGGAGTGCCAGTTTACTTGTTTGGATCTCTGTCATGTCACTTTGCGCCGCCTTAGTCATAAATTCTTTGTCTAAAGCGCTTAATGAAGGACTAGAATTTGTAGTGCCTGGAGCAGATGTGGTGCCTCCAGATGGACTAGAATCCATTGTGCCTCCAGATGGATTCGCAGATGGACTAGAATTCGTGGTGTCCGGGGCTGGCGTCATAGCACCTCCACTTGGAGTATTGGTTCCCGGCGTACTCTGGGCAAGGATAAACTGACTGGAACTGTTGGAGGAACCATTGAAGTTGGCTTGTGCCAATCCAGGGAAACCGATGAAAGTACTTACGCTAGCAACTCCTATAAAGCTGCCAACAAACTTTTTGATCAAACTTTTGTGATAAAGCATATTTACTTTAACTTGTACTATCTAAGATTTTAACAACCGACTATCTGAAGGATAATTACTTAGAGATAGTTGTTAATGTATCTAAGGAAGTAATTTGTACAAAATTTCAAGACTAGTAGGATAACTAGTCATTAATTACTAGTGAAATTCGAGCTTAGGGTGGGCATATCTCACGCCCTGTCAAGGTGGCTCAAAAACTGAGAAAATTTTGTTCAATTTTCGATATTTTACCTTCGTACGCGAAGAAACCCTCGTTTTTTTACTTACACTCCTGAGTGGGCGCTTGTGGGCATTGCCCACTATTACCAGGTTTGGTGGGCAATGCCCACCCTACAAAATTATCTATTGTTCACGAATGATTTAGGACTGCTATAACAATCTGTGAAAATTATTTTCTAAACGCACCGCTAAGAGGGCAAGAAGAGGACAGTATGTCCGAGTGTTTCCAAACGTAAGAAACTGTCCGTTGCCAAGAAAAGAAATAGAGTATTTCACGAATTATTTAGGATGAGCATATAGGAATACTATTTGAATTGTGAAAAATTTATTTTTAACGAACCGCAGAGGCGCAAAGGACGCAGAGGTAAGAAAGAGAGAATTTCACAAATCATTAAAGCCATAGATTTTGCCAGCAATGTAGAAGTTTTAAGAGTACTTAAAAATGCAATCAAGCAAGATTCCTGGTAAAGCCTATCACGAAGCTACAAAGCATTCTTACTTATCGGTGATGAGCGACCCGAACTACGTAGATGCATCCACTCAACCAGCTTCTTTTAAACTGTATCCAAAGTTTTATAGAAGATTCAAAATAGATGTCAATCATCCGATTCATTCATTTATCTGGTTAACCAGTGCCATTACCTTTGAGAAAGTTTATCAATCTCAACCCTATCAACTGCGGGTTAATCCATCCGCAGGCGCTCTTTACCCTACAGAAATTTACGTACAGATTCGAGGGATACAGGGAATAGTAAATGGTATCTACCATCTAGAAGTTGCAAATAATTGTCTAGTACTAATTTATGAATTAATTGATGATGGTTTAGAAAGTTATATTTTACCTAAAAATAGTATAAATGGATTCATTTTTTTAGTTAGTTGTGTTTATTATAGGTCTAGCTGGAAATATAAAGATAGAAGTGCGAGGTACTGTTTTTTAGATAGTGGACATCATTTAGGTGCAATTGCAGCCTCAGGTTATGTTCATGACAAAGACATACAACTAATTTTTGATTTTGATAAACTTGCTCTTAATGCAGATTTAGGCTTTGAGAACAAGGAGTTTATTACTGCTTGTGCAGTTTCTGGCGAGATGCAAGCAAAGAAAGTCAGACGCTTAAGACTAAAAGTTCCTTTTGTCTGCGGAACTGATTATTTTGAACAAAATCAATTTATTGAGGAGTGTTATAAAGAAACAGCTTTTCAGAAAAGTTGCCAGAAGCAACTAGAACATCCCTTGTTTAACTTTGACAAGGAAAAATTTTTCCTAACTGTTCATAATAGACGCTCGATTAGGCGGTTTCAAAAACAGTCTATTTCTGTAGAAGATTATTTTAATATTTTGCAGGAAGTTGAGCAACCCATACCAACAGAAACTCGTGAAGAGATAGAAATTTACTCTGTTGTCAATCGAGTAGAAGGAATATTGCCTGGGTTATATAAAGGGAAGTATCTAGTTAAGGCAGGTAATTTTAGTGAAAAGGCGGGTTACTTATGTGTAAATCAAGCGCATGAAGCGAGATAGTGCTGTAACTTTATTTCTTGTATCAGATTACAGCAATTATCAAACTGCTATGCAAATTGCTGGTTTTTTAGGACAAAGAGTTTATTTGTTTAGTAATTATTGGGGTATTCAATGTAGTGGTATTGGTGCTTACTATGATGATGAGACAAAAGAATTTTTAGAAACTAATAAAGACATCCTTTATGCTCTGGTAATTGGAATCTAATAGGAATTCAGAGGGAATGGAAAATTATTTTTTACAGGATGATGATGATTCACATCCAATTCAACCAACATCAGCAGATATTATGCTGCGTCAGCGACTTGAGTATTCTATTAGTAAATACTTTTATGAAGGTTGCGATCGCTCTCTCCAAAATTTATTATCAAGTTGTAGATGGTATGTTAAAAACCATCCGACTGCTTTGACATTGGTCATTGAATGTCCAGATCAAGTGACTAACTGGCGTGTCTTACAACAAATTGTACCAATGGCGTCACTGCTGTACGAAATTATCACCAGTGCTAAAATCCGCGTTTGTCCCCCGAACAATCAGGGAATGCCTTTTGAAATGAGAGTAGACGAACTATCAGTTTACAGAGATAGGGCTTAACTATAAATTAAAAATTAAAAATGCAAAATTAAAAATTTTTAATTTTTAATTTTTAATTCTTTACGAACTCACTCCCCATTCTGGTTGATGATTGTGGCTATTTCTTCAAAAACTAAGTCTGCAGAGTGTTTGACAGCAGGACTTAACTCCAGTCCTAAACTAAGATTTTCTGCTTCAATTAGGTAAACTGTTACCTCTGTTGGGAAGTCATCCTTAAATATCTGACAACCAGCAGCTAAAGCATGATCCCAACGAAAATCGTGCAGATTATAACTGGGTTCTGGTAAGGCTTCCAGTTCTTGTCCGGGAACTTTAAACACAGCACCTGGTTCGGAACCCGTTGAACTAGCATCAATAATGACTAGTTGTTTGCTACCTCTTGCTTGAAACATCACTTCCATCCCTGCTGTGCCGCAGTCATAAACTCGGACATAAGGGTGAGGATGTTCGGTAAGATATTGCTGTAGGCGTTGGGCAATGAGCACACCTACAGCGTCGTCACTACGGTTGAGATTACCGCAACCAATAATAGTCAGCATTTAAGGCTAATGGTTAATATATATGAGTACTCACAGTAATCAAAAGCAGAAGCCAACTAGGTTATCCTTGTGCTTCCTGTAATATCTTCTTAATATCCTTCATGAGCAGGAACAAATGTAATGGATCGGTTGGGCTAGGCTGAAAGTCGAGCTGTTCATACCATGCCCGTGCGTTTCCGCTCTTCACGCTCAATGTATTGGCGCAAAGCGTCGTTGATTAACCAGCCCTTAGAACGCTGTAATCGGGCGGCAGTGACGTCCAATTTCTCCTGCAAATCGTCATCTAGCCGAAAGCTTGTCGTACTCATATTATCACACAAATAATGCATATTAATATGATGCATTATGATAGATGACATCAGCACGCGCTAGTCTTCAACATGCATTGTTGAGCGGCGATCGCTCCTGGTAAAATAACTTCTAGAAGCTAGCAACCCACATAGGGATTGTGCTATGAAAACAAAAGAAAATTTGGCAACGATTATACCAACACTTGAAAACGGTGACAGGCTGACTCGTTGTGAGTTTGAACGTCGCTATGAGGCGATGCCCCATGTGAAAAAAGCAGAATTGATTGAGGGAGTTGTTTACGTGGCATCACCACTAAGATATAGAAGACATGGCAAACCACATGGATATATCATGGGCTGGTTAGCCACCTATTGTGCTGCTACGCCTGGGGTTGAGTTTGCTGATAATTCGACAGTGCGTCTAGATTTAGACAATGAACCGCAACCGGATGCACTACTGCGCATTGATGAAGAATTGGGTGGGCAGTCATATATCAGTGAAGATGACTACATCGAAGGCGCACCGGAATTGGTTGTGGAAGTTGCTTCAAGTAGTGCTGCTTACGATCTACATGATAAGCTCAAAGCCTATCGTCGCAACGGTGTGCAAGAGTATATTGTCTGGCAGATTGCTGAGCAAAAGCTGAATTGGTTCAGTTTGCAGTCGGGTGAGTATGTTCCCTTAACGCCCGATGACTCAGGTGTGATTAAGAGCGGTATTTTTCCAGGGCTAGATCTACCAGTGGCGGCATTGTTAGCAGGAAACTTAGCTATGGTTTTAGCCGAAGTTCAGAAAGGGGTGACAACTGAGAGTCATCACGCTTTTGTAGAAAGCTTAGCGCAAAAGCGTTCACGCAGATAAAAAGTATCGCAGCGATAAGTCCTTGATTTAATTCTCTTTCGTCAATTTTTGCCGTAACTCCCGAATAGCAGCACTACTATTGCGCTCGTATGTAATTTGTAAACACTCGTTGATTACTTCTTTGACATTAATGCTAGGGAAATAGCGGCTGCTAGTTTGAATGATGTAGCGATCGCCTTGCAAACTGTAAATCTTGAGTTGGTTGTTTTTGAATAAGCAAACTTCTGGTACGCGGTAGGGCAGGTAGTCATTTACGTCAGTGTAGCTGGTTACATCTATTTCAATTACTAAATCAGGCGGAGGATCAACACCCCAATTAATTCGCGCTTTGCCAGAAACTGCTGCCCAGTTGTCGGTGTAGAAGCAGTAGTCCGGTTCAATGCCTCTTATTTCCGGTAGATCCATCGTGATTGGGGTAAATGCGTCGTATTCTTGCCCCAAGTGATCCAATAGGACTGTAACGACATTAGCCAAAATATGAGCCTGACGCCCATGAGCAGGTATTGGTGCCATCAACAGAATTTCTCCGGGGCGGTATTTGATGCGGGGGATTGAGCGATCGCCCAGTTGCTGACTCAATGCTTGATAGTCTTGCCAACTGCCTGGTAGCCGGATAACTGCCCCTGGAGGCAACTGGATTTTCTCTGGTGTGACAACAGCAAACATTGAATTTACACCTTCACATACAATTTCATGGTACTTTGTTTCCCCTAAGCGATGTACCCTCGCTTACTATAGTGATATCAACTGATATTGCGTCATAGGCTTATGAAATTTACTCGCATCACTGTTGATCCCAAGCAAATGGGAGGAGTCCCTTGTATTAGAGGACTCAGAATACCCGTCGCAACGGTTGTCGGTATGGTAGCTGACGGCATGCACCATGATGAAATTCTGCAAGCCTTTCCAGATTTGGAACTCGAAGACATTCAGCAAGCGTTACGCTTTGCTGCTGCTGCGGTTCAAGAACGGGAATTGCCACTATTGAGTGCTTGATGAAATTTCTAGTAGACAATGCTTTATCTCCTCAGATTTCGGAAAGTTTGCGACAAGCAGGATATGATTCTGTTCATGTCCGGGACTATGGAATGCAGGCTTCCCCAGACGATGAAATTTTCGTACTAGCCGCAGCAGAGGATCGGATTATCATTTCAGCAGATACCGATTTTGGTACGTTGCTGGCACTTCGGCAAGAGTCTAAACCTTCTGTGATATTGTTTCGCCGTAATAGCGAACTTCGTCCTCAACGTCAAGTCGAAATATTGCTGGCAAACTTGAGTGCGATTGCAGACGCACTTCTCCAAGGAAGTGTAGTCATACTAAAGCAAGAGCGAATTCGGATTCGTTCCCTACCTATTGGTAAGGACGATATTTAATTAAGGAACTACTTTTATATCAAAATTTACGGTATGCTCCTGCATTTCGTTATGCTTTAGTAGGTCTAGAAGTTGATGAATTTAGAACCTATACTGATATCTTGCACCATTCTCAACAAGGTGAGAGAAACCGGGTTTCTAAACGATAAATTAAGGGTTTCAGCTTTACCAATTCGCAAGAAACCCGGTTTCTGGCGGTGGTGCAAGATGTAAGTATACCAATACTCTGAAAGTTGTCAGCAATGATCCCGACGATGATATGGTGTTGAAATGTGCGCATGTGGTCGGAGCAACTTATATTGTCACGGGTGATAAAGATTTATTGTCGTTAAGCAGTTATCAGAACATCCTCATCGTCCTCGCTGCTGATTTTATAGCAATCATGGACGAGTCAAAATTAAACACTTAGGCAGAACATTGAGCGATCGCCCACAATCAACCCTACTTCTCCACAACAAGCGATGCCTGACAGACTCCCCGCTTTGCGTCTACGCGTACTCTAAAAGTTTGTCCCGAATAAAATCAGGAAAGCCATGAGGACGATGGCATTGACAAAAATAGTCTTGTATGCGGTCGCATGAGTCAAGCAATGAGCGCAATATTCATTCGGGTCAACCACAATCTAACCGTAGGGGCGGGGTTCCTCCGCCCTTACCGTGCGGTCAATTCTACGAGATGAAACGACCGAATTCCATTATACACATGATGCTCAATTTGTGAGTGTGCGTAAGTCCTATTTAGATTACTGTATACTTAGTTATTTCCCCGACACATAATGGGGAGATTTAGTCAACAGTAAAATAACAGTTTTAAACGTCAACGCCGCACCTGTATTTGATAACTGATATCTTGCACCATTCTCAAAAAGATCGGAGAAACCGGGTTTATGAACGATAAATTAACAGTTTCAGCTTTAATTATTTGCAATAAACCCGGTTTCTGATAGTGGTGCAAGATGTAAGATAACCAACGTTGGCTATAGGCACTCTAATCGGAGCTTATGATTTACAAATTGCCACCATCGCACTGACAAATAACTTAACCCTCATTACCCATAACACCAGAGAATTTAAGCGCGTTCATAACTCGCTGATTGAAGATTGGGAGATAGTTGACTAAGATTTATTATAGTAACATATAAGTTACTTTATGTGAAACCAGAGGTGATAAATTTCTTGAGCGTGGGATTTTCAAAGAGAAGCGATTAGCTGGGTTCGTGATTAGGGGTAGCTGATCGTGATAGCTGACAGCTGACTGGATGGATACACAATAGTCAAGAGCGATCGCCATCTGGATTACCAGCACATTTGGGGTGACAGCAGTAGCTTTGCGCTTTGGTTGGTTTGAGGGATGCCTTTATATATAGCTACAAAAATGGCTGAAGCAGGCTGATTATTTTTACACCCCAGCATGAGGGAAGCGCGATTCATGAGCCAGAATAGAAATGGAGGTTAGAATCATGCCTACTTTGACATTAACAGATGCACAAGTTCTGCAATTAGTCAAGCAATTGCCACAACAGCAGCTTTCTAGAGGTGTTCAAATTCCTGTTAAGCCAGAATTGGGCTAACTGGGTGTATTTGTCTCGCAACAGCGAACAACGGGCGCGAAAAGTCGCTTCAGAGCGAAGTCAAGACTGGGATGCAATGACAGAGAATGAACGTGAGGAGTTCATCATAATTCGTAATTGCTAATTCGTAATTCGTAATTAAAAAAGGGTTTGATACCTCCACGTCTACACGTGGTCATTTTTCAGTCGGGGTTTAAATCCCCGTCTGAAAAAT
>CAXTSI010000195.1:0-14892 GCA_964246695.1 uncultured bacterium | reverse complement strand
ACTAACAACTAACAACTAACAACTAACAACTAACCACTAACAACTAACCACTAACAACTAACCACTAACAACTAACAACTAACAACTAACAACTAACAAATGACAATCAATGCATTTCGAGTCGGGGTTGCAGGTCCTGTGGGGTCTGGGAAGACTGCTTTGGTTGATGCTTTGTGTAAGGCAATGCGTCAGGAATATAATCTGGCAGTGGTGACGAATGATATTTATACGCTGGAGGATGCGCAGTTTTTGGTGCGTTCTCAGGCGTTGGCTAGCGATCGCATTCTAGGTGTAGAAACTGGCGGTTGTCCCCATACTGCTATTCGAGAAGATGCTTCGATGAATTTAGCTGCAATTGAACAGTTAGAGGTGCGTTTTCCAGATTTAGATTTGGTGTTTTTGGAAAGTGGTGGCGATAATTTGGCTGCAACCTTTAGTCCAGAATTGGTAGATTTAACGATTTACGTCATCGACGTTGCTGCTGGTGATAAAATTCCCCGTAAAGGTGGTCCAGGAATTACCAAGTCTGATTTATTGGTAATTAACAAAATTGACCTTGCACCTTTTGTCGGGGCGGATTTAAATGTAATGGAACGGGATGCCAAGAAAATGCGTGGTGATAAACCCTTTGTTTTCACAAATTTGAAAACTAAAGAAGGGCTGGCAGAGGTGATTAAGTTTGTGGCTACAAATATTTGTTAAGCAGAAGCAACCCCGCCAAAAGTACCCTTTGGCGGGGTGGGGTATTGTTACGTCTTGTAACGCAGTTTACGCTTGAGGACTGAACCTGTACTCAAAGCCAACAATGTCAAGATGCCTAAGGTAGAAGCGGGTTCAGGAACAGGCGTTACGTTAACAGGCGTTACCTTCGTGGTGACATTTAAGGAAGATAGGGTAGCCCCTGAGTCCGTCTTGATCAGCGCGAGTCCTGAGGACGGGAGAGAAGTGGGTAGATCGGATAAAGCATCAGATTTTAGCGAATTTGATGGGTAGGCAAACGTAGCCAAAAATTGAGGATTGGTAGGATCGAATTTGCTAAAATCATTAAAGCCGATGACGTCGGCACGCAAGCCACTATTATCTGGTCTTAAGGCATCACGTGCCACTACAATTGAGTTGGTTGAACCGCTAAAAACATCGTTTCCCGCATTGATAGTATATTCTGGACTTGCGTTTCCATACAAAGTGCCGCCATCGGGTGTCATGCCTGGTTTGATGGAGTCGTCGAAGACAAAGTTACCGCTAACTGGTTCACCCGTTTCTTGAGCGTTAAACTGAAACTGGTAGTTGAAAAGGGCGGCTTGAGCGGGAGAGATACTTGCAGTACCTAGCAACGTAGACGCTGCTCCGAAGGTAGCCATGAATAACTTTCGCACTTGCTTCATAGAAATTACTGCTCCAAAAAGGTACATACTGGCAATGAAAAAACTTCACACTGCCTGGTGTGGCAATTGCAGATCTTCGGGTTTCTATTTACAGCAGTTTTCCATTGAACCTGTGCCACATTGTCAGGGCGGGGTAACCCCGCCCCTACGGTTATATTGTGGTTTAATATCATGTCCGTATAAACAGTTACGATATACCGCCAAGCCCCCGTCCCCTCTCCCATGCTTGTCCGAGGGGAGCGAGCGAGGGCGGGGTGAGGGTTCATATAATAACCGCTACACGGACATGATATAACTCAATGAAATTTGCTGTAATTAGTTTTTGCTGCTAGTGGGTATCGATCCTCATACCCCTCAGTATCCTATTTAACAATAGACTTGTGCGTAAAAAATGTCTTATTTTTATGCAAATTTGTGATATTTTTTGTTTTCTATAATACTGATAGGATTTCATCAAATTTGGTAAATGGCATTGCAGAATTTAGAAATGAAGTTTTCTTTTAGTCTCACGCCTCGACGCTAAGTTTTAGAAAGTGCCTCGGCACGGCAGTTCAAATCGCCATTACTCAAGTTGTCAACAGTCCCCAAAAAGGGGTTCATGGAATGCTAAGGAAATTAATATTATCAAATAAAATCAGTTTATAATTATTAGCAATATACCACTTCGCTTTACTCGCAACGCTTACGCTTTTAGGGTGCAATATGTCCTTTATCATATCCTGACCGACTATAAACACTTAGCGTAACCCATTCCCAACTAGGTGGCAATGTATATCGCTCCCGAAAATCATTCTTGGGAGGCAATTTAATAAAATATTGAGGGCAGAAATGCGCCTGCTGGCTCGTTGTACAGTCCCATACTCATCAATGTCATTGGTCGAACTACGTAGAATCCTTTCTCTAAGCACCAGCGCAATAACTCAGTATTGCGGGTTGGCAACAGAAATCCTGATGCGGAAATTGTTGTTGCAGCGCCCAGGAGAGCTTTGAGATCTTGATTATTATGTGCAACTGCGTGTCCATCAAAGCCAAGTACAGTTGTGTATCCTGTAATGTTACCGTTATGTTCAACTACTGTAAGCGTTTGTTGCGCAATCGCATCAAGCAATTCGAGGTGACGAAGATGACCATGAACGTGAAAACAGAGTTTGTTGCAGGTATCAATATCAGAATAGGTTGCTTTCCGAACCACATACCCTAAAACTTCAAGTTGAAGCGTCGTACCTTTTAGCACTGCAAGCGGTTCTCGCACATGAAATCCGAGCTTAGTGTATAAGGATAATGAACTACTATTATAGGCAGCTTGCACTAATCTGACACCTGCAAACTCCTGTTGCCATGCGTAATCTAAAATGTATTGCATGAGATGTTTACCGATTGAACGTCCTTGTGTCATGGGGCTAACTGAGAGTGGCCCAATTCCCGCAATTGCTCCATTACGCCAAAGGAAATTGCTGCCTACAACTTGTCCATCTAGTTCAGCTACAACCGAGTGAACATTTTGACGCTTAAGCATAAAGGAAAACTGCTCAATTGTAGCTTCGACTGAAACCCAGTCTGTGGGAAGATTATGTTGGTCATTGAATATCTTAAAGGCTTGGTAACAGATTGAACCGCACTCATAGGCGTCTTCAATTCTTCCCTCTCGTAAAATGAAGTTTGTGCTTTTCATAATTGGTAGACTAGCCATGCAAACACTGTTGTTGTTAACTTTTAATCAGTAGTTTCCTCAAACAAATATGTCTTTTAGAATACTTTGTCGCTATTTATAAATTTTTTTCTCATAAATATGTATTTTACAATACTTTATTTTTTGAATAATTAACTGGTAATTTTGTATAATCTAAATCATTATTATCTCACTTTTTAAGTTAGTTGGTGGCAGGAGCAAAAAGCTAAAAAATCAAGCAAGTAGCAGACTGTAAACTATCCTCTGCTACTAAAAAGAAAAATTTTTGACCGAGTACACCAAATGAATAAAGATGGAGCGTCGTAAGTTTCTAAAGTATGCCACTTTCGCAGGATCTGGCTTTACCTTTACAGGCTGTACTTTGGGGAAATCTCATCGACAGAGTGAGGTGTCTACCCCTGCATCGCCTGTAGTAGCAAATGAACCTCTCAAGGTGGGATTTATTTATATGGGACCGGTGAGCGATTTTGGGTGGACTTATGCCCATGATTTAGGTCGCAGAGAAATGGAGGCAAATCTTCAAGGTAAGGTAAAAACTACTTTTGTCGAAAACGTCAATGAAGGTACTGATGCTGAGAGAGTGATGCGCCAACTTGCATTAGACGGTAACAAGTTGATTTTCGCAACTTCGTTTGGCTACATGAACCGAACTATTAAAGTGGCAAAAGACTTTAGCGATGTTTTCTTTGAAAATACTGGCTATAAACGCGCTACCAATGTTGGCACTTATCTAGGACGCTTTGAAGAACCGCGATACTTAACGGGTATGATTGCCGGTATGATGACGAAATCAAATTTAATTGGTTTTGTCGGGGCATATCCTATTCCCATAGTCATTCGGGGGATAGGTGCGTTTGCGCAAGGATTGCGGGCAACAAATCCCAAGGCAAAAGTCAGGGTGATTTGGGTGCAAAGTTGGTACAATCCGCTAAAAGAAAGAGACGCTGCTCAAGCTTTGGTCAATTTAGGTGCAGATGTTTTGACCCAGTATACCAATTCCACTGCTGCTATCCAACTGGCGGAAGAAAAGGGCATTTATGCTTTTGGTGACAACACTGATATGAGTAAGTTTGGTGCAAATGCGCATTTAACATCATCTATTAATAAGTGGGGTAAATTTTATACAGAAAAAGCCATAGCGGTGATGAATGGTACATGGAAGTCTGAAGACGTTTGGAATGGCATTGCTCAAGAAATGGTGGATATTTCTCCCCTGAATCCGGCAATTCCTCAAGATGTTCAGCAATTGGTGATGGCAAAGCGTGATGAATTTATTCAAGGTACTGCACATCCTTTTGATGGTCCGCTAAAAGACCAAAAGGGTGTGGTGCGAGTGCCAAATGGTAAAGTGTTGGACGATCAAAAACAACTGGCGATGGATTGGTATGTTGAGGGTATTGAGGGGTCAATTCCAAAGAAGCAATCCTAGCCTGCGGTTTGGTCAGCGATTCCCGTTGAAGTCCCCCGAAAAAGGCGAATCGTAAACGGAAATTTCATATGGCTAGTACCGCGAAGCGGAATTAAAAATTAAAAATTAAAAAAGCTTATACTATAAGCTTTTCGCGCTATGAATGAATGGTTGCTTTATTTCCGCCGTCTTGTACTAGATGTAAGTTTATTAAGTGCGGCTCACCCTTAATAATGCTGAAGAAAGATGAAAATCAGCTGAAGTTAGCTTTAAAGTTACCTGAAATGACGCAAAAGCCTTCAGGCGATCGCTCTTATTCTATCCCTGATTAATATCATGTCCGGTTAATGACTTATTATATGAACCCTCACCCCGCCCTCGCTCGCTCCCCTCGGACAAGCATGGGAGAGGGGACGGGGGTGAGGGCTGGATATCGTAACTGTTTATACGGACATGATATAAGAGCTAGTTTTGACAATTCATATGCAAAGGAGACACGTGGTGACCATTAATAGACGAGATTTGCTGAAAACAGCTTCAGTTTCAGGTTTAGCAGCAGGGGTGGCGGCATCAGTTGGTTTTCTCAAACAAGTCCAAGCGGCAAATCAATCTGCTCAATCTGAACCATCAGGCTCAACAATGGCAGCAACTCCAGATGGAACCAGAAGTGGTGAGATGATCTACCGGACACTGGGGCGGACAAAAGAAAAAGTCTCTGTCATTGGTTTGGGAGGTCACCATATTGGACGGCAGAAAGACGAGCAGGAAAGCATTAAGATCATTCGCAGCGCCATCGACCGTGGCATCAACTTTATGGACAATAGCTGGGATTATCACAATGGAGGTAGCGAAATGCGGATGGGCAAAGCACTTCAAGATGGCTACCGCCAAAAGGTCTTCCTCATGACCAAGATAGACGGTCGCACGAAGGAGTCCGCCGCCCAGCAGATTAATCAATCTCTTCAGCGCCTGCAAACGGATCGTGTGGATCTGATGCAATTTCATGAAGTCATTCGCTTAGAAGACCCGGACCGCATCTTTGCTAAAGGCGGTGCACTGGAAGCCATGCAGGAGGCACAAAAGGCGGGTAAGGTTCGCTATATCGGCTTTACTGGACATAAAGACCCATTAGTTCACCTGAGAATGCTGGCAGTCGCAGCCGAAAATGGGTTCCATTTCGACACTGTGCAGATGCCCCTGAATGTCATGGATGCTCATTTTCGGAGTTTTGAGCATACAGTCCTGCCCAAGCTAGTAAGCAATAAAATCGGTGTTTTGGGTATGAAATCAATGGGCGATCAGATCATTCTCAAGAGTAACGTGGTCAAACCAATTGAATGTCTCCACTACGCAATGAACCTGCCAACATCAACGGTAATTACAGGCATTGACAGCATGGAAATTCTAGACCAAGCTTTCGAGGCAGTACGCACATTCAAGCCAATGAGTCCTGAACAAGTCACAGCGTTGCTCGAGCGAACTGCCAAGGCTGCTGCTAAAGGTCAGTACGAACTATTTAAGACCAGCACCAAATTTGACAGTACCGCTAAGAACCCAGAGTGGCTAGGATAACTAAGGCAACTGTAGGCATTTAGGAGAAAATATAGATGATTCGGCTTACTCAGTACTCTCATGGTGGTGGTTGTGGCTGCAAGATTGCTCCCGCCCAATTGCAGGAAATCTTACGCCAGGTTCCCTTAAATCAAGCCTTAGAGCAACTGCTAGTAGGCACTCAAACTAGTGATGATGCAGCAGTTTATCAACTCAACGATCGCCAAGCCTTGGTGTTGACGACAGATTTCTTTATGCCGATTGTTGATGACCCAGTGGATTTTGGGCGGATTGCTGCTACCAACGCCTTGTCTGATGTCTACGCAATGGGTGGAACTCCGATTTTAGCCTTAGCAGTGTTGGGTATGCCCATTAACACTCTCCCAATGGAAGCAATTCAAGGCATCATGCTTGGTGGGGCAACCGTTTGCCAAGAGGCTGGGATTCCTCTTGCAGGTGGGCATTCTATCGATTCCCCAGAACCTATCTTTGGCTTGGTTGCGGCTGGGTTAGTGCATCCAATGCAGGTGCGACGGAATGCAACTGCCAAACCAAAAGACAAGTTGATTTTGACCAAGCCCTTGGGGATTGGGGTCATGACTACCGCCCTCAAGAAAGGTCAATTGACACCAGATGCTTATCAATCGGTTCTTAAGGTGATGACGCAGTTGAATCGAGTCGGAGCAACTTTGGCAACTAACCCTGATGTCCACGCGATGACTGATGTTACAGGATTTGGGCTTCTGGGGCATTTATTAGAGGTTTGCCGAGGAAGCGATCTCAAGGCTGAAATCTCGTTGTCGAAAATTCCGATTCTACCGGAAGCTCAAGCTTTAGCATCTCAGGGGATTTTTCCGGGTGCGGCGCAACGCAACTGGGATGGTTATCAGTCTCAGATTCAGCTAACATTAAGCAATAAAGCAAAGTGGGAAACCCTGCTGCTAGCAGACCCTCAAACGAGTGGAGGGTTGCTGCTTGCCGTAGCACCAGATAGCGTCTCAACTATTTTAGAGCAACTTTTGGCACAAGGATATGGCTTTTCAACTGTGATTGGTGAGTGTGCTGAAGGTAAACCAGGAATTGAAGTTAAAGGCTAGAATTTACTTTGTTGTTACAATCAGTAGTCAATACTGTTCGGTTAAGAGTTATTGGTAAGGATTTTAGACGTGTAGAGACGCGACGCCAGTCGCCGTGAGAGCGGGCTGACCCGACTGCAGCGCACCGCGAGAATTTCGCGTCTCTACAGGAATTCTCGGTATGTAGATTATCTTATCCGAACCTTATTGAATCAGTAGTCCAGTTAAATGTTGCGAACGATCGCGCATACTGATCGTAGTTCTGGATCAACTTGCGGCGATCGCGCATAAATGGTATCCACAAGAACGCAAGGATATCCATTTACCAGTAGAAAAAAGATAAATGAACGCTCGTGACTCCTGTTTTCAATCAAGCATAAAAAGCTGCTTTTACACAATGTGCGAAAGAATAGAAAGATTTTCCAAAAGATTTGTTATTGTGAATTAGTTTGTTTTCAGTTTAATGTATATGTTTGTATACTTAATAATCTAGAAATTTTTTAAAAAATATTAAAATTTTAACAATACAATTAAGCAATGAAATTATCCAAAACCATTAAAACAGTAATTATTGCTGGTATGGTTGCTGCCGCAGTCATATTCGGAACTCCAGCACTTTCGTATAATGCTGGGCATCACTCGCTGGCATCAAATCAGATGCTCAATGACAGTTCTAATACCAAGCAGCTAGCATACCGTCATCAATCAATTAATTCATCCCATAAAGCTGATTTTGCTGACGGTCAAAGGAACCACAAGATTGCCGATCGTACCTTGGCTGTTGATGGAGTACCTGTAAGGAAAAATGTTGTTGACCTTAGCCCATTCGAGAAAAGTGCATTCGTTGATGCTTTGCGGACATTAAAAACTACAGTCCCAGAAGGTAGTAATGTCAGTATTTATGACCAGTTTGTTGCCGTGCATGTAGCAGCAATGGGTTTAATGTACGAAGCAGCACAAGGTCCTGCTGCTGGGCATGATGGTGCCCACGAGAGCGATCTATTCTTACCGTGGCATCGTGAGTTTATCTACCGATTTGAAAAAGCCTTGCAATCAGTAAACCCTAATGTAACGCTTCCCTACTGGGATTGGACAAACCCTCAGGCATTGGAGATTATCTTTAATGATGATTTCATGGGTCCAAATGGTCAAGGAGTAACCCTCGATATTCCTGATTTAAGTAGTGTTCCTGGTGGATCTGTTCTGGCTAATCCTAATGGTCAAGGAGTACCCGACGGCTCAGATGTTGGTAACGTTCCGGGGGGATCTGATGTGTCTGGTGGTGATGGTCAAGGAATACCTAATATCCCGACGGTTAGTGTTCAAGGAGGATCTGTCCAGTCCGGTCCATTCTCAGCAAACAATGGATGGGTTCTGAACACAAACTTACATATTAAGCAATCTGGAGAAACATTTGGTGAAGCACTTCTACGCTTTTTGCAAGTGCCTCCTGTAGATAGTTATCCTGTTCCTTCTGAAGATATACAGCAACTCCTTGCCATTGGCGACTATAAAACTTTTCGCCAGGGTTTAGAAGGATTCATCAAAATTGATAGCTCTACTGGACAACCAACGCCAGGAGTCTTTTTGCATAACTATTTTCATAGCTTTGTTGGTGGGGCTACTTTTGACCCTGCTGTTGGTCGTCCCGAAGCTTTAGGAACAATGGGTGCCCTTGCTAGTTCGATCAACGATCCGGTATTTTGGCTAGTTCATTCTAACGTGGATCGCCTCTGGACTGAATGGCAGCAAAATGGGCATGAAGGTAGTGATTATTATCCCCCTGAAGGTGGACATTATGGTGAGAATCTCAACGACCGATTGTGGCCTTGGGATGGAGGTGAGTCTACCCCAGCAAATTGGGGTCCTGGAGATTTGTTATCCTTACTACCAGCTTTTTCACCAGATGATATTGTCACACCAGCAGACACTCTAGATTTCCGAAAATACGGCTACACCTACAAGTAGTCATTAGATTTAAGTATGTAGTTGGGATCAAGGGCGTCCTCGATCCCAACTATTGACAATGATAAAGCCGATACCGATAACCATCTACAGATTGTGCTTTATCAGCAGCAACACAACTTTGTTGATTTAGAACTGTATTGAGCGGTTGCTCTGGCACGTCTTGGAAATTAACTAACCACAAGTCTAGAGGATGAGGTAATTGAGCCAGAGACTGGTTGAGTGCCTGGGTCCCTGACTGGGAATTTTGGGTCTGTTGAGCTAACAAGAAGAGAGGGTTTAAGGGTGTGGTTCCGTCAATCTTATCTTGCTGTAATTCCAGAGCAATACTCATAAGTCTACCCGTCTGTCCATGATGGTGGTAGGCGATCGCTATCAGTACCGTTCCCTGAGATTCCTGCCGAATCGCTCTAGTGACTACATCCGGACGATGAGTTTTCTGATAGCCCAAATTTGTAATCACAGTCACTCCGCCTAGCAAGGAAAGCAGCCAAATCAGGATGACGGTTTTCCTGCCACTCATGCTGAAGAACCTCAAAAACGCTCTCGGAACTTGAGTTGTATTCCAACCACTGGCAAGTCCAGCACCTACCAAAACCATGACGGCGGGAAAGTAAACAAAGTTATAGCGAAACGTACTGGTTATCTCGGTACTGAAGAGATAGTCAATCCCAAAGAACAGGAGAATTGCTGCCCCGACAAAGCTGACAAGAACATACACTGCTAAATGCCGATCGCCCCGCTCCCTTAGTTGAACCTTCAATCCCTGCCAGAGCTTAGGGATGGTCCAAATCACGGCTAAAATTAATGATATGCTAGAAATGGTCACGACTAGCTGAGATTTAGCTTGTATCGGCAGTAGATAAAGCATGGTAATCCAACCTGCTATCGCTTGCGTAATTGGGTTTAACCACTCTAACCCTAAGCGATCGCTTCGATAGATCCAGTGAGTTAGCTCGTTGTCGGAAACTGGTAGCAAGAAAGGTAACCAAACTAATACAGCGGCAAGCGTAAGAGTAGCTACCCCAAAAATCCGTTTCCAGTGGACAGCAGAATGCCCAATCCCATGCTTAAGCCAACTTTGGACAAGGAATATGCTCACAAAGAGCGCTTCTGCTCCCAACGTTAGACCGAAAAAGTAATGAGTGGCGAGTCCCAAGGCATTCGAGACAACCCAAGTCACACAGATTGAAACGGGGAGTGGGATGCGATCGCGAATGGTTTGGGCTGCCCTCACCATGCAGTAGAGAGAAACGATGACCCAAAGAATCGCTAAAGTGTAGTGACGGGCTTCCTGTGCCAGATAAATTCCAAAGGGAGACACTGCCATGAACGCAGCCGAAATTTGCCCCACCACACAAGAGCGAAATGCCATTCGTCCTAAAACAAAGGTTAGCGGAATGGAGACAGTTCCCAAAAGTGCAGGTAGCGATCGCGCTGCCTGCGTTAACAATAGTCCATCGGAGGTCGGAAATAACCTTAGCCAGAAATTACACAGGATGAAATACACCGGTGGATGGTTGCTCTCGTGAAGCAAGTGATTGATAACTGCCCTCACATCCCCTTGAGGATTAGGTTGTAAAGGGCTTAGAAGTTGCTCCGGCGTCAGCGTCTGATCCAGAGGCACTGACAAGAAGCTGTTACCCAAGCTGAACACGATTGTGGAAAACTCATCTGTCCACAGTGGCTTTTCTGTGAGATTGGTAAAACGCAAACCTAAACCAACTACTGTCCAAATCAATAGCAGTAGGAGATGAAGCCGGCAATGTTTAAAAGCAGCTTTCATGCCTTAAAATTTCTTTTAATGTTATGTCAGCAAATCGCTTGAGTGCTGTTGCGAAAACATCATAAATCTATTAGAAAGTTGTAAATTTAAGCCGAAATATGAATTAACCGATTAACTAAAATTTAGTCAGTCTCCCTGTTGGTATGTAAGACCGAAGCGCTACAAAATTACCTATCTTCTTTTTTGGCGTCCTTGGCGCCTTGGCGGTTCCGTAGTTGGTATTCTTTCGGCGGTTCAGAAGTAGTCAACTTTCCAGATGATTGTACATCGAATTCTTCAGCCCAGCTCGACAGTTTAGGTCCTCCCCAAGCTTGGGTAACAACATATGGTAACCGCGACTGACCTATGCGGTTAATTGCTAGCAAATTCTTTGACTCCCCAGCAAAGCGGTCCTTGAGATCGTTCATCGTCAGCGCTGCTTCATACCCCGCCTCTTGCACTAACTTCTCCGCCCGCGAATCATACTTACCTGCTGGGTAGACGAAGTAGGGGATGGGAATGCCTAGCTGAGTTTCGAGTAAGCGTTTAGACTCCATGACTTCGGTCCTCAGCTGATCGTCTGGGAGTACTGTTAAATCATTTGGGTGAGTGACGCTGTGAGCCATGATGGTTACCAGAGGATTAACCGCCATCTCCCGCAGTTGATCCCAAGTCACGTGATCTCTGCCAGTGTTTTTACCGACATTTAAAGTATAAATTGCAAAAGCCGCTGGATAGTTGTACTTTTTTAGTAGTGGGAAGACATACTCATAGGCGCTTTCATATCCATCATCAAAGGTCAGCAGCACTGGTTTTTCTGGTAATGGCAGCCCAGTCCGGAGATGGGTCACTAGCTGATCCACACTAATTGGGGTGACGCCACTTGACTGAAGCCGCTGCAGATGTTGTTCAAACTCCTCTTGGGTGACATCAAAGAAAACTAGTTTCTTTGGCACGATATCGTGATACATGATCGCTGGAACTCTTGTCAATCTCGCCCTAGGATTGATTTCTGGCCAAGGGGTGGGATTTAAGTAGGCTGATAATTGATGCGCGATCGCCAACTTACGTTGAGCATCTCTAAGAGTAGCCATCTCAGATTCGCTCCCAGAGTTGATCTGAGTCAATTCATTAGTTATTTTCTGTGTGTTTGTCGTGTAAAGTGACGTTAGGTCGGGTTTAAGTTGTGATAAACTATTGTCGATTACCTCTGCGATATTGATGGCATTCTCAGCAGTTGGAACATCAGGGTTACTAACTGTTTGACCATCCACTTCAGATTGCGTATTAGCAACATCATCCACGATTACTTTAGGTGCAGGGTTTGCGGTAGTCTGAATCAATTTGCTGAGGCTTGGTGCTAAATTGTTGCTACTGTAAAGAATTAACTTAGCCTGCTCTATTGCTTGAATATCCTCCGGCGGGAGTTCGTCCGGTTGGGGAGTCGCGCCCTTATTGGACAGGCATTTGAGATCAACAGTACTAACAGCAATTTTCTGAATTAAGTTACAAACAACGGTGTTAGTTGCAACAACTAAAGGACGGTCGGCGATCGCCGCCACCGAGTTAGATGTGCTGCTTGTATCAGTGGTGGTGCTATTAGCATTAGGGGTGCTGCTTGTATCAGTGGTCGTACTGTTGGCAGTGGGGGTAGGGGTCAGGGTAGGAGAATCAACTGCTTGCTCTACTTGGTTACATCCATCCAAACCAATAACTAGCAACAGTGCGGTTAATCCACAGATTTTCCGCAACTTAATTTGTAAATTTTTATACACAATCATCTAGTTGGGCAAGAGTATAGTTAGACACCTTATAAAAACCTATTAGAATCTGTGGATTTGTTATAAAATGGTATATTATAGTTTACCAGTCCTCGTTAATCGATGCTCCCAGACTTGCTATCATAATCATCGTGAATAGTATACTACAATTTAGGCAAAACATCATTAATATTCGTATTGCCTAAGTGTAGCAACCTGCATGCTCAAGTTGCTGTGCGATCGCCAGCTGGTTTTTTTCATCCCATATTGCGTTGCTCTCAGTTGAGTGTCATTTTTTCGGAGAGTGCGTGGATGGTTGTGGTTTGGCGAGGAATACACTAGTGCTGTAGAATAAGCTAACTATGCCACGGCGATCGCAAAAGCGTGTGTGCAGTTGTTGTAAGTCAGAGATAAGTTGTTGGAGTACTAGTCCAGAAAGCGGCAAACCCGATTGACTGCGTGCTAAACCGATGAGATCGGTTGAATCTACATCTTGCTTATAGGTAAACACATAGTGTTGCACATTAACCAAGTGATAACTGGCTAGGGATTCTACTGTAGTGCGAAACAAGTCAATTGGAGGGTAATTTGATGCTGTGCGCACCAAGTGAATGTAGTTGGCTGAAAATTCGTCATTTTCATCCAAGTCATTCCAAACTACAGCCAGCCTTCCCGACGGTTTCACAATGCGGTTAAATTCGAGGAGAGTTGGTTGCGGGTTGAACCAATGGAAAGATTGAAAGCATGTCACTAAATCTACTGTTGCATCACCTAAGCCTGTAGCTTCGGCTGTCGCTTCCCGATACTCCACTAGAGGATGAGGTAAAGCCGCTTGTCTCATGTTGGCGTTGGGTTCAATTGCTAAAACACGCACTCCGCGTTCAGCAAGAAGCCGCGAGGAAATCCCTGTCCCAGCGCCCACGTCTGCTGCTACCATTTGCGATGGCGAAACCATTCCCTCCAATATAATATCAATTGCTGCTGCTGGGTAACTTGGTCGGTATTTCACATAATCTTCTGCGCGGTCACAAAATTTACTCAGGGGGTTGTTGGTGTACGGCAGCGTTTCTTCTAAATCAGACATAATCTTCATTCCTCAGCTTCAATTAAGCTATTTCCAGCTTTTAGTATGCCAATCCATATTCTGGGACTACAATATCTGTATGATTGAACTTTACCAGACACACTTTGCAAACCTTTATCAAGGATGACTATTACGGACTGCTGCTAAAGCTTCAGGTAATAAGCTTGGTAGGTGAGATGCTAGCTTACTTAAAGCTTTAGCACGAGCTGAAACATCTTCAATGCTGCGAGCTGCTTCTAAAGCTTCTGGCAACACCTCTGGCATACAAGTTGCCAATCCTCTAAGGGCTTTAGCACGAGCAAAATCATTGTTTATACTACGAGCTGCTTCTAGAGCCTCTGGTAATAATGCTTTTGGTAAATGTTCTGCTATTCCTGCCAAGGCTTTAGCACGAGCAAAATCATTGTTTATACTACGAGCTGCTTCTAATGCGTCAGATAGCGAATCTTTAGGTATATGTGCTGCAAGCTCCTTTAAAGCTTCAGCAAGAAAGTGATCTCTGTTACGGTATTCTAGCTTTTCGACTCTTTCTTCCAAACTACTGTCAGATCCTGCTACCCAAGAATCTAGATAACAGGTAAGTGCTTTTACTACAGCATCCGTCTTGGATTCTCCAGTCGCTTCCACATACTCTTCAACCCGTCTAAGTAATTCTAGGGGAATTCTTGCTGATATGTATGAACTAGTAGGCATAGTAAATATAGTCAATTACTAGTTTTAACTTAGAACGAAATAAAAAATTCATATTTCTAAAATTTATCCCTAATAAATTCTATCAGCAAGCTACACTTGGACTGTAACACAAAATACAACAACGTTGTACAAATAAACGAATCCAGTATGCTATTAGTAATATTTATAGCAAATAAATCTAAAATATTGCGTAATTTATCTGTGATTGAAAAAACAAAAATAGATGAGACAAATAAGAATTGACATTGTAAAAAAAATTACTCCTGTGCTTCTATTAGAGTTACTAGGTTAGTTAGTAACCATAGGTTTTTCGGCTAAGAATGCAAGCGATCGCTCCCTTTATACTTGCATCTACTCCTTTAGTTTCTTTGCCTAATGTCACTTTGTCTTCAGTCAACAGTCAGAAAATTCAACAGGGAAGTAGAAAGTAGAGAGTGGGGGGAGGAGGTAATATCAAGTTCGGTTAATCACTTATCATAATGGTCCTACCTTCAACCCGCCTTTGACGCAAGTCA
>CAXTSI010000194.1:0-14912 GCA_964246695.1 uncultured bacterium | reverse complement strand
GCTAATGGAAGATTAGCAATTAGCAATTAGCAATTAGCAATTAGCAATTAGCAATTAACATCAAAAATCTGTTGAGTATTCTTCGTGACACAAGAACAAAAAGCCTCTCGTTCTATTGCCAAAATTGCAGGAATTGTTGCCGCTGCAACTTTAATTAGTAAAGTCTTTGGATTAGTGCGGCAGCTCGTGGTGGCTGCTGATTTTGGTTTGGGACCAGCAGCTGATGCCTTTAACTACGCCTACACGATACCTGGTTTTCTGCTGATATTGCTAGGGGGGATTAACGGACCATTTTACAGTGCGATTGTTAGCGTTTTAGCCAAGCGTAAGAAAGAAGAAGCAGCTCCCTTGGTAGAAACAATCACGACGCTTGTAGGTGGAATATTGCTAATCGTCACGATTTTTTTGGTATTTTCTGCCCCTTACCTGATTGATTTATTTGCACCAGGTTTAAAGGTGCCGGAAAAACAGTTAGTTAGGGAGATTGCTATTCAACAACTCCAGATTATGGCACCAATGGCAGTTTTAGCAGGACTCATTGGCATTGGTTTTGGAGTTCTCAACGCTGCCAATCAATTCTGGTTACCCTCTGTCAGTCCCTTATTTTCCAGTATTACCGTTATTATTGGTCTAAGCATTCTCTATTTGCAAGTAGGTAGCAAGATTAGCACTCTTGACCATGCCAAGTTGGGCGGAATGGTTATCGCAGGAAGCACCCTAGCTGGGGCAGTTTTGCAATGGTTGGTGCAGCTAATTGCTCAATCACGGGCTGGTTTGGGTAGATTGCGGCTGAGATTTAATTTTAATCAGCCTGGGGTGGGCGATGTTGTTAAAATCATGCTGCCGGCCACTTTTTCCTCTGGAATGTATCAAATCAACCTCTACACCGATTTGTTCTTCGCTTCCTTGCTTCCCACCACAGGAATTGCTGCTGGCTTGGCTAATGCGTCGTTACTAGTGCAAACCCCCTTGGGAATTATTTCCAATGTGATTTTAGTTCCCCTACTACCGATGTTTTCCCGACTTGCGGCTCCTGAAAATTGGACTGACTTAAAATTACGTATTCGCCAAGGTCTTTTGCTTTCTGCTTTCACCATGCTGCCGTTGGGTGCTTTGATGGTGGCGCTGTCTGTGCCAATTGTGCGAGTCGTCTATGAACGCGGTGCTTTCAACAGAACCGACTCAGGGCTGGTGTCCTCTTTGCTAGTTGCTAACGGCATTGGGATGTTTGTTTATTTGGGGCGTGATGTCTTGGTGCGGGTGTTTTATGCCTTGGGCGATGGTCAAACACCTTTTCGCGTCAGCATGATTAATATCTTCCTCAACGCCTTGTTGGATTACTTTTTGATCAAACCTTTTGGCGCCCCCGGTTTGGTGTTAGCAACTGTGGGAGTTAATTGCAGTTCAATGTTGATGCTGTTATGGTTGCTGAACCGCAGGCTGAATGGATTACCTTGGCAAGAGTGGAGTTTGCCAATTTTAGGTTTGACCGTAGGTAGTATGGTAGCTGGTGCAGCTAGCTTTGCTACTCTTGAGGTTTCTCAACACTTTTTAGGTAGAAATGGTTTGCTGATTCAGTTGTTGCAATTGTCTGTGGCGGGTTTTGTTGGCTTGTGCGTTTTTGGTGCGATCGCCGCTTGGATGAAATTACCAGAGGTAAATGATTTTATTTCTCGTCTGCGTCAGCGCTTTTTGCGGAGATAGTTAGCAGGGGAATTCTTTATCGATTATACGCTCAAAAAATTTTCGCGCCATCGCCTTGATCGTACTCACACAAGCCGCAGGAGGATGCAATTGAGAAGCGCTATATTGCGAACTTCATTCAAAATTCAGCAGCAAGTTCTTGAAAGGATTGCTGTTATTCCAACGGTATGTGTTGAAGTCTCGCCGATCAACGGTCATTTTTGTTAGCAATGGCAAAGAAAAAGCCCGTATCAGTGATGAGCATTTTTTTCTTGAATCATCGAGCGCAAGATAGATTTATAGTTTGCAGACAGATCGGGATCTGCTTGGACACAACCAACAAAACCACTCTGCTTCATAATCTCTAGGGGTGTTTTACGGATTGGCTGAAGTTGATCGTGGTAAAGGTCAATTGCACGTTGAACGACTTCACTCACATCCTGGTTAGTTTGCTGCTGGATATCGGCAAGCTTTTCAGCATATTCTTCATCTAGCTGGATATCAAAATGCTTCATTATGACCACCTTTGACTGTCTACGTACAGTATATCGTCCGCGTTAAATCGCTTAGAATAAAAGCCATAAGTCACCTCACCACCGTTACCTGCTTATGGTAGGATTCAACCCTTGTAGACCTCAACTGCTGGTGCGATCGCCGCTTCGGTCAAGTTAAAACTTTACTGTCAGCTTAGCTATTTCGTCAGTCAAGTAAATTTGGGCAAGGTTTGACACTACTATTCAGCAAGTTTTATCTTTTTCATCAAGATAGCTTCTACCTCGCCTTCAGGATAAGCTTGGTCAAAGGGATAAAGTTGATAGGTGGCATTCGGATCGCGACGACTGATTAGCACGAACAGTGCTGCCCGAAATTCTTTCTCATCATTTCTATGTTTTGAAATATACTGTTTAAGTTCAGTATTTGTCATCTGGTGTAAATTCTGTGTCATAGAACATTTTACACAGTCACTACAAGAGCTTGGAAGATGAGAAAATCGCACGCTCATCAACCATTCTACGAGCGTTCAGATTACTTTTAAGATGGTTGCTACACGATCGGGCGATGGCACTACAATCAACGATAAGAGCGATCGCATCTCCAAAGTACGTACAGCGAACTGACTTATCAGCGCTTGCATTATTGCATTCTCGATTTTTTGGAAAAATTAGATAGAATTGGAATGAAACAAAATGTAACTTTATTATAATCAAACCGAGCGCGAGGTAAATTTTATGGATAACTGGAATATTTTATTAGAAAGTACATCTGATGGTTTTACTGTAGCTACTGTCATAGAAGTTCCTGATTGCCAGATAAGAGATGAAACTAAACAAGGTGCAGTGGAAAAAGTTCAGAAGCTATTACAGAAACGTCTAGCAAAAGCTGAAATTATTACAATTCCAGTACCAATACAACCAATGCCAAGGGAAAATTATTTGATGAAGTTTGCTGGAATTTTTCAGGACGATCCAGATTTTCTGGAAATTATCAAAGAAATTAGAGCAGAACGCGAAGATGACAGCGATATATGAGCTTGTGGATTCTTGATACTGACCATGCATCACTGTTTTTAGCTGGAAATAAGTCAATAATTGCCCAGGTTGCAAAGCATTCTAATGAAGTCGCAATCACAGTGATTACTGTGCAAGAGCTATTTAATGGTTGGACTGGGAGATTAAATAACCCAACACTTGCTAATAATCTTACTCACCTTTACACCAAGTTGTGGGAAACTACAGAGTTCTTCAAGGCGATCGCTGTTTTGAATTTTGATAAAGATGCCGAAAACCGCTGTCAATTTTTACGGCAAAGCGACAACGCTTTAGCAAAAAAGAGAATTGAAAAAGACTTACGAATCGCGTCCATTGTTCTGGCTCAGAATGCAACAATAGTCACACGCAATTACAAAGACTTTTCCCAAATTCCCAACCTGAAGATAGAAAATTGGGAAGAGTAGAATCGAATGCCAATTTTAATTGTTTCTCATCTTCTGGATGTATTCGCTAAAAAAACAAATAAAACTCCGATTTCTGCGATCAAACGATGCCAACAACGGTTGAAGCAATATGACGAAGTTACGAAAGAACAGACGAAATCGGATCTTCTGTGATGGAGGCTCTATTGATGGATGAAATTAAGCGTCAACGTTTAGAAGCGGCGGGATGGAGAGTTGGAACAGCAGAAGATTTTCTCGGTCTCTCACCAGCAGAGGCTGAACTTGTAGAGCTGAAACTGGCACTCAGTCAACACCTAAAGCGACTTCGGATAAGTCAGCAGCTTTCACAGTCCGCTCTTGCCAAGCGGATGAATTCTAGTCAATCTCGGGTTGCAAAGATGGAATCGGGTGATCCGTCTGTTTCTGTTGATCTCCTTGTTCGTGCTTTATTCTACACAGGTGCGACGCGTAAAGATGTTGCTGAAGCAATCCTCTCTTACCATTCGGATGAAAGTTCTGGTGAGTTGATCACCACTTAAGTTATCTGTGATTTCAGTTGCAAGATCTTGACTTTTTTAGTGCGATCGCCGCTTGGATGAAATTACCAGAGGTAAATGATTTTATTTCTCGTCTGCGTCAGCGGGTTTTGAGAAGATAGCTCATACTTACTCCTATCACGCTAGAAAATTACCTATTAACGAACCGCCAAGGCGAGGCAGTGCTGCAGTCGGGTTAGCCCGACCTAGGCAACTGCCGCGCCAAGAACGCCAAGAAAAAGATAGGTAGTCTTGTAGCGGTTCGGGAGTAATCGGGCTATACCACTATTATTCGGCAAGTTTTATCTTTTTCATCAATATAGCTTCTACCTCACTTTCAGGATTAGCAAGGTCAAAGGGATAAGGTTGATAGGTGGCATTCGGATCGCGACGACTGATTAGCACGAACAGTGCTGCCCGAAATTCTTCTTCATCATTTCTATGTTTTGAAATATACTGTTTAAGTTCAGTATTTGTCATCTCGTGTAGGTTCTGTGTCATAGAACAAAGTCCCAATTTCCATCCTCTTTTATTATCAGCCCAATTTCGTCAGTCAATCCAGCTTGAATGTAAAGCGTTCAGCTGTGGGACTATCAGTCCGCGAACGCGGACTTTGTTCTGGTAGCCGCGACTTCAGTCGTCGCTTCCTTAAGCAATATTTCCACCTATTATACTTCAACCATTTAATCTTCATCTCCCCAAATCGGGTAAAACAATTTCACCCGTTTAGGTGACCCAAGTGTGTGAGGTTGTATTTTGTCAAAAAGGGGACTCTAGTACTAGAGAACATTGATTGAACTTAACTCTGGTGAGGAGAAACTTGATGAAACTTACAAAATTAGTAGCCTCTGCGATCGCTGTTGCAACTGTAGTCCTCTCTGCTGGAATTGCCAGCGCTCAAACAGCCACAACATCGACCATGACAACACGTGACACTAACGGTAACTATAGCACTCAAACAACCACAACACGTGACACCAACGGTAACGACAACGCTCAAACTACCACCACATCAACCACGACAGCCGCAACACGTGGGATGAACGGTAGCTACATCGGTGCTGGTATTTCTGCTGGTGTAACTAATGGCGGCAGACAAAACGATGCGGCGCTATTTGGTGGCAACGTTCAAGGACGATACGCTATTGGTAATGCACCTGTTTCAATTCGCGGTGCTGCTTTGTTTGGTGGTGATTCCGCAGCACTTGTACCGACCCTAACTTACGATGTGCCGATCGCCAAAAACACTAACGTTTACGTTGGTGGTGGATACTCCTTTTTAACTGATGAAGGTCAAGCCAGCCAGTTAGGAAATCAGAATGCACCTGTTGTTACTCTTGGTGCTGAATCACAAGTTGCTAAAAACACTATCGTTTATAGCGATGCTAAGTTGGGCATTGATGCCTACAAGGGTAGTGATTCTGAAGCCCTCAGCTTACAAGCCGGGGTTGGATACCGCTTTTAATCGGTAGTCAAGCTGAGATAGAAGGGTAATTGGTAATTGGTAATTGGTAATTGGTAATTGGTTTAATTCCCATTACCCATTACCAGCCTAGGCGATCGCTTCAGTATTAAAGCCGCTACGACATAAGTTACATTTATTACATCTAAATACGCAAGTGCCAGAAAGCGATCGCCATCTCTTTATGAGATGCAGCTAAAAATTCGTCATCCTTGCGGAGGCTACTTCCAACTCCATACGGCGAAGCTAGAGAAAACTTGGCTCAAAGTAAGATTTATGAAAAAACTTATCAAAAGCGTTGCTGCTACTTGCTTAGTTGTATGGGCGATCGCATATTGTAAACCAGCATCCGCCGATGACATTCCTTTGCCCAGTGGACAATGGCAAACAGTTATCCATGATTCCGACAACAATACAGTCTCAATTGACCAAGGGACTATCGCAAGGCTGGGAAATTTTGCTAGTTTTTGGACTCAAACTATCTCCCCCAAAGCCAAAGTTGCCATCTCCCGTGTATATGCTGTCGGTGATTGTTCTAGTGGTGCATTTCAAGCTTTGTGGGTAGCACAAGCTAACTGGCAGGGAAAGATTTTAGCGAATAATAAAGTCAATGACTCAGTCAGCATTATTCCACCTGATTCGTCTGGCAAACTTTTACTTGATGCTGTTTGTCAGAATCAGAACCCACCAGTGCCAAATCCAGCTTTCCAAGCAAAAATGCAAGCTCAGTTAGAGTCTTTGGCACACAGTCGCGAAACTACTGCTGATAAGTTAATTAATACTAGAATTTACGCATTTCCCATACCAAACTCAGAATATTAACGTTCTACTTTGCACGACCAGCGTGACAAAATAATTTCTCATCTGCCGCTGCCGCGATCGTCTTCGATGCTCACACAATGCTCCCTGATAATGTAAATTTTCTAATCCCATTTACAGCCACCAAATAGATAAAACAGGAAACTAATCAAAAAAAATTTGACATGGGTGCTAGTTGATTTCCGATCTTATACTCTTCCCCCCAAACAAAAGCCCCAGGCTTACACCTGGGGGTATTCAACCACGACTGTATAGCGGTTAGCTAATGAACGCCTCGTGTAAAAAAGCTTCAGTAGCTAACCGAAAAGAGGAGGTTTTATTCTGGTGCTGAGTATCTTTCTGTGCAACAACTTAATTAACATCTACGATACTCCTCACTTGATCGGCGTAGTTGCCAAATTGCCATTTAAATTTGTTGTGTGAGACATGCCGGTTCCTGCTTGTGGGCTATGGCTTACCCAAACTACAGTACTGGCTAGAGCAGCGAGCGCTCCTACCGAAATCCCAGCTAGATATCTCACCTCAGATCGCAGACGCTTAATCTCTGCTCGGCTGGTATTTTCTGTTTGTAATCGAGAATCTAATTGAACTTCTGAAACGATGGCTGTAGAAACTGGCTGTTCAAGTTGATCTTTTAAAGTTGTGAAAGTAACCTCCGAGTGCAACCAATCAGTAATCAGTTGAGGACAATTCTTTTTTATCCAACGTAGAGCAATGATTTTGAATACTGGTTTGGACATTCTGGCAATTCCCAACGCTACAACGTTGAGGGAGCGACTCCGAAGCTTTTTGTTAATCAGGTTGACTGAACCGACATCATAGAGACAATCCAACACGAGCTTCACGGTAACTTCCTCACTTTCGATTAAATGAGTTACTAGGAGAAGAACATCACGCATACGCTCTTCTTCGATACGCTCTTGTGCCGATTGTTTCGGAACCTTCACTAACTTTCGCATAGCCACTGTTAAATTAATTAAGCTGCGATCCAAGTATCATAGCACTTTGTTGCCAAAATTTACCTCCAGATGGAGGCTATGAATCACGGTTTATACAAACAAATACGAATGCTTCTACAGCTATAGCGGTCTGTTAAACCTACACACTCAGAGTGCCTATAATATTCTGGCGAAACGTCGTAACCCGCAAGCTACTGAGACTAATGACGTGCTGACTCAGAAGCCTACACTGTACCCGGAAGGGTGTCAGTGTATGGATTCTTCACGTTTTTGGTCATATTCACATAGCCCCTAGATTTATCTATGGGAATCGAAAAATATACATCTTTTTTCCCAACTCCTAAATTTATGATAGCGTTATGTTGGTCGTAACTAGAAACACAAATAGACTTAACAAAATGTATATCTTGTGGTAGATGCAAAAAGGTAGCATACCTAAAATAAGTTGCCAATAAAAACATTCTGAGCAGATCTCAGTTGACAGCTAGATTGTCTATTAGGGCTGATTTTCCTAAAACACAATCGCAGTTGTTGTCTTGAAATTATGATTGCGAATGTTTAATTCTTTGTGGTTTAATGCCAAGGCTAATAGGTCGAATGCTTATGAAGCCTACCAAGCATATGTTCAAATTCGTTGACTTTTGCAACAGGTGATTTCTCCAAACCATAAATCGTCGGTACAAAACTCAAAGATTAGGCAGTACTCAACTTAAAAATCTTTAGTCTAGCTGGTAAATGAGTGATTCAAATTAAACGCAACATGCTTAGTCTTTGGCAGCGATTCTGTTTTGAAATGACCTTTGTACTCGGTAAAGACCCATGGAAACACGCTAGTGCTTACCAGCAGATGAAGTATGAGCAGACGCTCAAGCTACTTCCATCCACCCCAATTGTGCGGGCGCTTGAGCTTGGCTGCGCAGAAGGTTATCTCACGGTAAAACTTGCTCCTCATGTTGGCAAGCTAATCGCTGCCGATATTTCCCAGATTGCGATCGCTCGGGCGCAGGTTCACTGCACCGCCCATGAACTGGAGAACGTCGGCTTCGTACGCCTTGATCTGACCAACGATCCGCTTCCTCCCAGCAACGATCTGATCGTCTGTAGCGAGGTACTCTACTACGTCAGCGGTCACACAGGGCTGCAAGCTGCCTGTTGCAAACTCGTCGATGCCCTTAAGCCTGGTGGCTACTTGCTCACGGCGCACTCTCTTCGCGTCGATAGCGAACCTGAACGAACCAAGTTTGACTGGATACTCCCGTTCGGCGCACAGCTGATTGGCGACACCCTCGCTTCTACCTATCATCTGCGGCTGGTGAAGGAACTCCGCATGCCCCGTTGCCGCATTCAACTTTTCCAGCGCGATTATCCCACAGGTATGCCCATTACTTGCAGTTCTCCCGATATCACTGAATTTCCACAGTCTATATTGCCTCCACCTGAGTACGGTATCCTATCTTGGTTTTCCTTAGCGTTTCTCTACAACCAGCTTCAGAAGTTACGCAAATAATATCATCTCCGGTTAAATATTTATCAGAAAAAGGGAATTGCTAATTGGGAAAAAGCTAATTGCTAATTGCTAATTGCTAATTGTTGATTGGGGAATTGCTTGCCATTAGCCATTAGCCATTAGCCATTAGCCATTAGCCATTACCATTTTTGTTGAGATACTACACTGCGTCTAGAAACTCGAGTTGGCAATCCATCTCTACTCCGTTATTCAGCTTTACCCTCACGCTGTCAAGTCTAGATGGGTATAAATCGACGATCAGCAGCAGTCCTAGGGTCTTATGGTGTACTGGTTTATTGGCGATGTAATACTTGGTGGCTGTTTCGATGGTCATGCAATTTACCTCTCTCACTACCTTTGTACTCTTCACTTAAATAGAGTAGCCAAATAGCTCTCAAATATTTGTTCTAAAGACAGGGTTGGCTTTCCGTCCCACCCCACAATCTTAGTTACTTTTCTTGTGGGGTGGGTGTCTCGCCCGCCCTATTTTGAATTTATTTGTGCTGACCTACCGATCGCCTAGTTTACGTTGCAATTGTTTAAGAGATTGATAGATTTCGGGCAGGCGCTGGAACACAGCTGACACCTTCAAGTAAGTTTTGTGAGGCATAGCTGGAGTTCCGGAGACAATTTCTCCTGGTGCAACATCACTGTGAACTCCAGTTTGAGCAGATACGATTGCCCGATCTCCAATCTTCACTTGATTAGCAATTCCTACCTGTCCAGCCAAGATCACACCATTCCCTAGTTTCACGCCTCCCGCCATGGCAGCTTGACCTGCCAATGCACAGAAAGCACCTATTTTGCAACCGTGACCTATTTGCACCATGTTGTCAATTTTGGTATTGCGACCTACCCGTGTTTCTCCCACGGTGGGGCGATCGATGGCGCTGTTACAGCCAACTTCTACGCCATCTTCTAAAACGGTATAGCCGGATTGTTCAATTTTCACAAAACCAGTTGGGGTGGGAACAAAACCAAAACCTTCGGCACCAATGACAGCACCACTGTGTATGACACAATCTGCACCGATGCGGGTGCGTTCGTGGATAGTGCAGTTAGCATGTAAGATGGTGTCTTTGCCGATCTTGGCATCTGGATAAATCACGACATGGGGATGAATGCATACTCCATTGCCAATTTCTACTCCTTGCTGAACTACAACTTGGGGACCAATATAAACTTCATTGCCAATTTTAGCGGTGGGATGAATAACGGCAGTTGAATGAATTTCTGGGAGAGGACGCCAAGGTTTGTAGAACAGTGCGATCGCTCTGGCAAACAAAATTCGTGGTTCTGGTGTTGCTATCCAAACAATACCGCGCTCTTGTGCTTGCGTCTGTAATGCTTTATCTGAAGGCAAAATTAAAGCACTAGCGCTAGTCTTACCTACAAAAGAGGCAAACTTTGCTCCTTCTATATAGCTTATTGTACCGATTGTCGCTTCATCAACCGCTGCTACCCCTGTAATTTGCGGATCGCGGTCTTTATGGTCGGAGAGACTATTGGATGCAGCGGCGTCGCCCAGTTTTTGTAAAATTTCGCTGAATTTCATTTTTGTTTGGTCAGAAGTTGGTGATGACAAGAAGTCAGGAGTCTCCTTATTCTTTCAGCAGTAAGTAATATAGTTCGCCATCGCCACCTGTAACACCAGCCCGGAGACCTGCTAGGGTGCCTGCTCCCATATAATAATCTACCCGACCCGGTCCTTTGATAGCGCTTCCTGTATCTTGGTCAAGCACAAAGCGGCTAACAGTACGATACTCCAGCTTTCCACTTTCTACAGGGTAGGGCAAGCTGGCATTGACTAGCGCTAGTGCTCCCGGAGGCATGATAGACTTATCTGTAGCAATTGAACGCTCTGGTGTCACTGGCACACGAATACTCCCCATAGCTGAACCACCTTTAGTTTCGCCGAAAAAGATAAACCGTTTCCAGCGTGGCAAATAATTATTCATCTCTTGAGGATTGTGTTGGAAATAGCGAACTATAGCTGGTAGGGTTAAACCTTGTGGGGAAACTTTGCCATCGGTGAGCAGTTCACGCCCGATACTAGTCCAAGGGTAGTCTGTTCCACCCGCATAGCTGACAGACGTTGTTGTGCCGTCAGTTAAGTTGAGTTGGGCAGAACCTTGGATTTGGATCAAGTAGGGTTGTAGACGATCGCGGAACCAAAACAGTTCCAAACCGTGTAACCGACTTTTATTACCTAGTAACCCATCTTTCCCTTCTAAATCTATTCGTTTCGGGTGGGGTTTCGCCCATTGGTCAAAGTTCGGCGGCATCCGGTAAAGGGGATACTTATATACTGATGTGCGAACACGACTAGCAGTATAAACTGGTTCATAGTAGGAGGTAAACTTAACCGTACCCCTGCCGTCGTTGCCCACTGATTTGTAAAAGACAAACTCCCGACTCACAGCAGCTTGTAGTTGTGCTGGTGAGTTAGAGTCAATAACCAGTTGGCGAAAACGTTGCAAACTACGACGGACGTGTTCAACGGTAATCTCCGGTATTGGATAATTATGATACGCTGCAATCGCCTTATCAGTTGTCAAGTAACGCAGGCTGTTGTCAATTGAAGCTAATAGCGCAAAGCGATCGCCCGAGTTCCCGTTTCCACCCCAAAGTTGCTCATCCCAACCTAAGCAATGGTATGCAGAGGTACAGTCTGTTCCGATATTTAATGGTTTTAGCGGTAGCGGTATCTCAAATTGTCTCGGTACAAACTGTGGCAATACTTCAGGTTCAGTTGGTAAAGGGAGTGGCGGTAAGCCAGGAACCTGAGCAAAAACTGACCAGACCGGGTTTACAAGGGTAATTCCTAGACTTAATGAAACCAAAGCAAGCGTTTTTCTCATGACTTATGACTTATGCAAATCTTTCCACACTAGAACTAAAAATTGGTTCTACCCGGATTGCCACTATCCGAGATGGACGAACCACCATATACTCACCTTGAATATTCTTGATCGGCACGTTGATAAAGTCATCAGAAGCAGACTTTGGCGTCAGTTCGCCGCTGTACCACTTCTGAAAATCTTGAATTGTCGGAAAACGCACTTCTTCTCGGTGACCACTTTCGATCAGCAGATGTACTGCGTATTCATTTGGAGTTCTGGGCATAACGTTGAATCAGTTGAAACACATCCAACCCATTTTCAACCACACAACCCTCGAATGGGAAGGGGATCTGGGGAGAGTTAAGAGTGAAGAGTGAGGAGTGAGGAATTAATAACTTTCGGTAACATCTATTTTGAGGCTAATCGGTGGGCGAAGTTTGACAGCTTGTCTTTTGACACCGCGATTTACTTTATCTTACGATGCTGTTGCTGAATTGTGGTGGATGTAATGGAGGAGAAGTGTTGTGAAGCTATTTAAATTTGCGACTGCCATGCTCATCGTTCTCGGCAGCGCTAGTTCTAGCCTTGCACATGAGATGCGACATCTTGGAGGCGATCGGGGAAATGGTGAAGGAGCGAATGTATTCATGTTCCACATCGGATTTAGTTCTGAGCCTGCATTCAAGGATGAGGTGAATGGAATAGACATCAATCTCTCCTTCCATCCAGATGCGGATCACGATCCTGCACTTACTGAGGCAGTGGACACGGCTGCTGGAGATGTCGTAAAGATTCAAGAAGCTGAGGTCTTGCAGCTTGCTTCACCCTCTCAATCGGCTCGGGTAATTAGTAGAAAACTCCTACCGATTTCTCGCGACGATCAGGGGAATATTGTTAAAAAATGGGGCAAGGATAATGAGTATATAGTGTACTTTCGTCCTACGGTCGATGGTGCGTACGGATTCCGCTTGAAAGGCCATATTGAACATAAAGAACACCAGGTCGATTTCACTGAGACTTTTGTGTGCGGCGCGGGGAGCAAAGATATTGATCCTACGACCAGTCTGACTAAGACCAAATTCAGCTGCGTTGAAGAAGCAGTTTCATTCCCCGGCACACAATCACCGAGTTTCAAACTAGAGCGGTTAAACCGCAGGTAATACCTGATCTTGAGAATTAGCTACTTCTGGGAGCAACTAGGGGGTAGGTTTGCGGTTGCGCAATGCAGCATGTCGATACCGAGATCTCGCTTGGAGTTGCCCAAACCCGAATCATCAAACTGTGGCTCTACGGTCCAGTGGCAAACACTCAAGAATGATATAGCAATCCTAACTCATTTGTGAAAATCCCAAGCATCAGAAACCCGGTTTCTTAAAGAAACCGGGTTTCTCTGCTTTCACGAATCATTTAGGACTGCTATATCAGCAGTAATATCAGTTTTGATATCAATAGCTTTTCATGTCATTACAGGGGATTTCTAGGGTAGAGGAGCAAGGCTTGTATTATTGCTCATCACAGCTTCCAACCCCTCGCGATCGCGCTTGCAAGAACTACTTCATAGTTGGTAGTGTTGGCACATTAGCTTCTTCAGGACGCTCAAAATTACTAGCGCAGAAATTGAGTGCGCTGACTCCTCGGGAAACAGATGTGTTGCGCTTGATTGGTATCGGCGCTACCAACCGCCAAATTGCCGAGAAACTTTACATTTCGGAAGCGACAGTCAAAACCCATGTCACCCACCTGCTTAACCGCCTGAATATGAAAAACCGATCGCAACTGGCAATTTATGCTCATTCGGTTTTTGGTAAAGCAGAAAAATTATGAGTTATAAGTAGGAGTCAGAACTACGTCCTAGCAACCGGGTTTCTTTGGTTAAAGGATTTCCAAGTAAAAAAATATCCAACTATTTCTTGTGGGATGGGCATCCTTGCGTCCTAGGAACTGGGCGGGCAATCCTTTCCACCCCACAATATTGGATTATTTATTTGTTGGAGTTCCCTAAGTCCTATGAGTTAATAGCTCTGTTCCTCCCTAGCTAAAATAAACAAAGAGAGTTTGGCTCCCCCTTCCCTAGTAGGGAAGGGGGCTGGGGGGTTAGGTTTTTGATGACTAAATCGATACACCTAGATGTAAGCTTGTACGAAGTTCATTCTTCTAGAGACAGTTGAAATAGCGTTTTATGTCAATTATTGCTCTCAGAGCATGGTATGTTGAAGATTACGAGCCGATTCCAGAACTGGAAAAGCGTCCACCAGACATTCGCCTCAGTAAAAAAAGCCTGCTGAAATCAGGATTAAGAGCAGACTTCTTAGAAGACACTGACGAAGTTAAAAAATCTACTTGGTTTAGGCGCTATCTGGAAGGAGAAAATGTTGAATTCTATATTGAAGGTAGTGGGGGCTATTTTGTATCTAACATTGACTTGATCAGTCATGAAATTTATTTTACTAAGCAGTCATTGTTAGCGCAGTTAGAACCAACAATTTTTTTATGCTATCAAACAGAGTGTGCTGCAGCAAATGATACCCTCCGAGATGGACTACTTTATAGCTTGGAAATTCTGAACTTGCGATCGCGTTTGCCGCTAAAACTAGTAGAATCCTCTCGTCCCTCTGATGGTCCTCTGCGGTTGGGAAGCGCGAGCATGCGTAAAATCCGTAAGAGTTTACTGTTTATTGCTGACGCCACACCCATTACTAGCATTGATGGCAAAGAAACTAACATATTGATTCCCAGTCCAAATGTCTGTGTTGAAATTGGCTATGCTATCCAAAGTAAACGGTCCGAGCAAATTTTACTAGCACAAATGCAGCGCCCAGATTTTCCTGGGCAATTTCCCTTTGACTTACCACCGAAGCAAATTGTACAATTTCAAGATGACGCAGAACTAAATAAAATATTGCCCCAAGTCCTTGAAACCCATTTGACGCGATTTAAATTGTTTACTTAAGCGAATACCGATGCATTTAAACATCCTATTTTCGTGTAGCTATTAGCAGCCCTAACGAATAGGATTTTAAATGATACCGACTCTTCTAAAAGATAAAAATATCTAGAAAGGTAGAGGTTAAAAAAAGTTAATGAATAGCATATATAGAAATCCTATTTGATTTTTGAAATATATGTAGTAGGGTGGGCACTGCCCACCAAAACCTGGATGTGGTGGGCAG
>CAXTSI010000193.1:0-14940 GCA_964246695.1 uncultured bacterium | reverse complement strand
AATTGCTAATTGCTAATTGTTAAAAGCCATTAGCCATTAGCCATTAGCCATTAACTACTAACCACTAACTACTAACTACTAACCACTAACAATTAACAACTATCTAAAAGTTCACAGGTGGTAACGGTGTCCCTTCGCTACTATAAACATTTACCACATTTAAAGCGGTTACAATTGCCGTCACATCTTCTTCTAAGTCCTGCACTTGATCGTTGTTAGAAGGACAGCTAAGGTCTGGCGATTGCTCACCACCAAGACTTACGGTAGTCGTAGTACCAAAAGAAGCAGATTTTACGCAAGGTTCTACTGGCAAGTCTGATAGTGGTTCAGGATGTGTTAGATGACGAAAAAACCTTGTCGTTAATTTTTTTGAAAGTTGACCTTGACTAAACCCATTTCCATCGACATAACTAGCGAATCCAGATGGCGATACAGAGATGCGGTAGCCAATGGTATTGGTTGAGCCGCTGTTTAGGATAACGGCAGTATTACTGGCAACAAGCGCCATTGTCGATTGAGACGAAAAAACTAACAATGACATACCTGCTAGTCCCAGCAAGCTCTTAGAAAAAAAGTGATTCATTTTAAAAACCTTTATTATCAAACTTTTGATAATAAAAGTATATCATGACAAATTTCTGAAACTTTCGTGCTTGTTAGTTTGTTACACTTATGAGATTTTCGCCTCCATTAAACCTGTATTAAAATGTTGCAAAAGCTTGTCAGTGCTTGCGATGTTCATTAGAAGGCATAATATGTATTACACCGATAGCGTTTAAGCCCCACTCAAGATTGTGGATGCCTATTATAAGTGCAATTATAGACACAAAGATTACTAGGGCAGTACTCCAAGGATCTCTCTGGTACATAGACTTTGTTATGACTTACGTATTGACCAAATCATTACTAATTCCTAATTCGTAATTCGTAATTAAAGAGGGAACTAGCTACCACGTGTAATCATTAATGAGCGTGGTACACATAACAGGGCAAACGCATCTAAATTCTAGATGCCTTACAGAGCAAGGGTTTAAAAAAAATTATCAGTATAAATACTAAATGACGTAAGCCCTTACCCAGTGGGCATTTCAAAAATAAGATGCGTTTGCCCTGGGTGTACATAAAGGTGGCATTTCCACGGACACTGATTGCCAGATCGAATTATGAATTATTTTAACCGTAGGGGCGCGGAAACCGCGCCCTTACAATGTAGTCAATTCTGTTTGAATTTGTGGATATTTATTGAATGTAAAAAAGAATACACTACCTGACCAACTTCCGATTCTACCCAAACCTTGCCACCATACATCTCTACAATTTTTTTCACTAACGATAAACCAATTCCTGTACTATCTGATTCTTTATCATTAGGTAATTTTTGAAATATTTGAAATATTCTGGCAAAATGCTGCTTATCAATACCAGGACCATTGTCTGCTACACTAAATTTCCAATAACTACTCTCTTCGGTGCAGGCAATTGTAATTTTACCTTGCGGCTTATCCATAAATTTGATGGCATTACTCAATAAGTTTTGAAAAACCTGTTCTATGCGAGTTTTTTCGCAGTAAATAGTCGGTAATTCATTAGTTATTTCTATTTGGATATTTTCAATTGGACTCAGAAGAAGGTCAACGACTTCTGTAACCACATCATTCAAATTGACTTGTCTGCTTTCCTCTTGAATACGTCCGACTCTAGAATATTGTAAAATACCATCAATTAAGCTGTGCATTCTCTTAACTCTACCGATCAGAAGATTGACTAGTGAGTTACCTTCATCATCGAATTTATCAGCATAATCAGCTAATAGCCACTCTGACAATGAACTAATTCCCCGTAACGGAGCTTTCAAATCATGGGAAACAACATAAGCAAAATCATTCAATTCTTGATTAGTGCTTTCTAATTGTTTAAGTAACTTCGCCATTCTGTCTTGGGACTGCTGTTTGTGAATAATTTCCTGCTGGAGTTGTTCATTCGCTTTTGCCAGTTCAGCAGTGCGTTGTTCTACCAGTTCTTCTAGACATTCTTTGTACTCTCGCAACTCTTGTTCTACCCGCTTGCGTTTGGCGTTTTCATCTTGCAAAGCCTGATTTGCCGCTTCAAGTTGTGCGGGACTGGGGAGAGCAAGTGCTTGCGGAACTAAAGGGATCAGCGTCAAAGCTGTATAGAAAGAAATTATCGCCGTGAAAGCTTTGATGGCACCGGATAACCAATAAATAGGATGCCAAAGTGTCCATACTTCCATGATATGGGTTGTGCCACAGAAGACAATGAAGGCTCCAAACAACAGAAAAATTCCCTTAAATGGCACATCTTCCCTTTTGCGGACAAAATACAGCAGCATCAACGGAATTGAGTAATAAGAAAGTGCGATCAGAGAATCTGACAGGATATGTAGCCACACTAACTCTGGCTGCCAAAGGTAACAATGCCCATGAGGGATAAAATTCTCGGAAAAAAAATTGTGAAAATCCACCATTAGACCTCCTGCATTTTACATCTGACTATTATGCAGGAGGTAAAAGCAAAATCTGTACTACAACTATTTTCTGTTGATTGAACCACAGATTGCCGTAGGGGCACGGCACTGCCGTGCCCCAAATGATGTGGTCTATTTACCCTAATTGCTATAAGTAAAATATTTAACCACTCTACCAGCGGATGACAACTTTGCCAAAATGTGCAGCACTCTCTAGATAAGCCAGCAAGTAAGAACTTTCTAAAAGTGGTCTTACCATTGACTCAGGACTTAGCGAGCCAGGAGTAATATTAGATACCTGCAAAACTAGGTGATCGAGTTCTTTAGTGAATGGGTCGTTTTCATCCCAAAGACCCCAAACCAGACGATATAAAGCATAATTTGTTGCTTTAGCAGAGAACAAACTCGTGGGGTTCATTTGATACATAGGCATTACACAGGTTTTTGTTAAGTCTTCTCTCTATTCTGTTACTCATAATCTGAGTCCTGCTTCCCTTAATGCTTGTTCCATTAAATTTGATAAATTTAGCCTTTCAGCCCAGTCTAGCAAGTAGTTAAAATCAAGCTGCTCAGCTTGCACCTTCATCACACCCAAAATGTCACGCCATTGTCTATCTGAAACTTGATTACCCAGCCGATACCAAATAAGCTTTTGAAGAATGATATCCTCAGCTGATGCCACCCAAGCTGAACGTTCAGGATTTTGAGTAATAACCAATTGCTGACGCCGCTGCATTTCCAACTGTGATAAAGGCTGTTCAGAAAGGATAAAAATATCAACTTTCTGCATTGTGTCGAGATGGATAACATTAAAAGATGACTTGTGGTTAATTGCTTCTGTTATCATCATCTCGTCAATATAAAATTCCCCTGTCATCAATGCTATTAAAGGCTGCACCTGGGAAATTTGTAAATCCGCCACTATATCAACATCTAAAGTAGCACGTGGTTCGCCCAAGATAGAACTTGCCACAGAACCACCAATCAGGTAGTTTACAGCCAGCGCATCAAAAATTTCTGCCACTTTCAACGCCAACCTAATCGATTCTGCATCCACTATTTTCCCCAGACTATTCTTGTAAAGTCGATTTGCTATCTCTTCACCAAGCCATCTGACTGCCAACTGAAATCGAATTTCATCGGGAGTTGCATGAGGGTATTGATTGCGAATCCCAATAATTGCCCACTGCTGAATTCCCTTAGTTGCTTCATTGGTGAGGTGTGCTTTTTTCCATGCTGGCATTCGGCGAAAAGCTTGCATGATAAATTTATCAATTTTTGGGTTAGTGTCGAATGATTGGGGTTGATAGCCTAACATTTATTTGGGATTTCAAATTCGTAGGTTTTTTACAGCTACGCTAACACACTATTAACTGCCTTTCCGGATACAAACTTTTGTTATACCTCGATTTTAGAAGGGGAGGATGATTTACTTACCTGCGTTCGTTCTGCGATCGCCCACCTTTATCAGAGATGGAAGCCTTGCCAACTTCACTCGTTACTTTGCAGTGCTGCGACGATAATTCTCATTAACGGTTCTAAATCAGTTGGTACACGGTAAAGGGTCAATTCTTGTGTGATTAATTTGCGCTGACGATGCAGGACACCAAACTGCCAGATTGTACCAGTTGAAACTGCTCCGAATAGCTTCGGTTGTTGTTCCACCGATATTGACTTTTCCCACTGATCTAGGGCAATAAGTTCAACTGCCATCTGGGTAAAGCCATTGGTCAAATCCTCATGTTTTGCCTCAACCACCAAGAAATTGGTCTTTGTCCTCAGTAAATAATCTAACTCGCCTTGCAGTTGATTGCCCACTTTGAGCACATACTCAATCCGTAATTGCGCTCGTGTATAGTAAATTAAATCGGACATCAGCGGTGCAATCAACATCTCGCGACGGGATTGCTCATTGGTGAGATCGATATACGGCAATATTTCTTCAATGCGTAAGCCCCGTTCTTGTAATCCCTCTAACTCACCTTGATATTGCGGTAAATCGAGGAGGGTACGTTCTAGTGAATAGCCATATTCTGCCAACAGTTCATCAGTTGGAGCTTTCAGTTTGGCAATTTCACTGAAAGTGTAAGGACGATTAGGGTCAAGTAGGGGCATCGGATTGACACAGACCAGTGTTGTCAGTTGTCTCTATTATCCTTCATCTTTTGGGTTAATAATAGCGATCGCATGTAAATGAAATTTTTGCTGTTAAACCTGCTTCTTCGGTAAAAAATTTTGTTCTCGTTCGCGTTTTTGGTTTCAATACTTGTACTTTTGATTGAGTCCGAGTAGCGGTGGCGCTACATACCACCGCTACTCGTCACGGGCGATCGCTCATGTCAGCGCTACCCCTGCTTCAGCCAGGATTAATTGCAACTAGCGGTAAAGAAAACGGTCGAATTAACCGTTGTAATTTCTCATCTTAGACTACTGGATTCCTACAGCTTGAGCAGTAGCGCTCAGCATGGCGGGATCAATTGAAATGCCTAACCCCTCAGCTACACGACGACCATAGGAAACATCTGCCCGGAAGAAGTGGCAAAGTTGACGCATCTGGATGTCCTGCCTTGCCTGACTGAGACTGGCGACGATGTTTTGAACAAGACGCTCCTGCTGATCGGGAGTCTGTAACCGATAGAGATCGCCTGCCTGGGTGTAATCGTCGTTTCCTTCACGATGATCGTAACGATCAACGGCGACATCACCCAGACGCATGGCAGGCTCTGCATAGGCTGGATTTTGTTTGGGTGTACCCTCACTATTGGGTTCATAGTTAGGAACGCTACCGCCGTTGTTTCCCAACGCCATGAAGCCATCTCGCTGGTGATGCATCACTGGGCATTTAGGCTGGTTGACTGGCAGTTGCTGATAGTTGCCACCCAGGCGATACCGTTGAGCATCTGGGTAAGACATGAGGCGACCTTGAAGAACTTTGTCAGGAGAGAAACTTGACATTTTGGTCAGCAGACAAATGGGCGCTCGTCGATCAAGCGAAGTAAGTCGTAGTCAAACCGAGTTCATATATTAATCATACTCGGCATGACTACGATTTAGTCCAAAATTGTTTTGGATCTTTGGGAACACCGATCGGGGTGAAAGTTACGTTTTGGGTCAATCCGCTTTACATGTCACAAAAATATTTATTTGTCAATAAGTATAATGACAAAAAATCTCGTAAAATCTGGGTTAGGGTGAAATTAGAATCATTGTATTCGTCATACAGGTTGTAGCGATCGCTTTAATTTCAAGACAATCGCTACTTGCTACTCGCTGTCAATTTTCAACATCTCCGAATAATCTTGCCGCTTCGTTAGGATTGACACGAATAACCTGTTGGTAAAAGTTATCCACATATTTTAAAAAGTTAATTTTTGAAGTTTTAGGTTTATACTTTTCTGAAAAATGCTTTAACTTTTCTAGGTAATCAGAGTTATTAATTGACATAAAACCAAAACCAAAATTACCACAGTAAGACTTAAATTCATTAAATGATGATGAATTTAAATATTTGGGTGATGACAGTATCCAACCATAACCAAAACCGTTGTATAAGAAGTCTCCTTCCTCATCTATATATACTTCTTCAATGACAAATCTAGACCAAAGGTAGTACTGTTTGGGATTTTTTCCAATTCCAACTATTAAAAATACGGTATCACCTACAGCATTGAGAATACCTGGTCTATTTGTTGACACACCTGAAACTACTTCCTCACATTCATATTCATACTCTTCGTCATTCCAATATTCGTCAAGAAGTGAGTCAGCAGGTACGTAACCTAGTTTGTCATAGTTATGATACTGAACCCAGAATTTCGGCTCTTTTTGCTCTCGTTTTGGAAAGCAGATATTACAGTTATATTCGGGCTTAATTTTTATTATCCAGAATTGCTCTCGTTCTAGTAGCTTATCTTCCCTACATTTCTCAATAATCTTAAATTCAAATACTCCAAACTTGCCTGGAATGGAAACTACTGTTTTAAGTCTATATTTCAAAAAATCAGATCTGAGTGGATAATTACCTCTCTCCAGAGCATCTGCTCGATCTAAACCTCCCGTGTGCTGTCTCCAACGTCTCTCTATGTTCCGTGATAGCCCAATGTAAGATTTGCCGTTTACTGTATTTTTAATCTGATAAATGCCGCAAGTCATAGCTGGAAATCAGTGTTGTTATAAAATCCATCACTGTTAGTATTCCCTTACCAGTCGAAAATCACCTAAAAATATTGTTGCTTCATCCCAATCTACTTGTCCTTTCATCCCTCACTTCCTCATCTACACATTAAATAGTAGGGTCACAACAATGTTGTGACCCTACCAAAAACATCTGTAGCTAATTAAAGCGAAATGGTATAGCAGTCCTAAATCATACGTAAGAAATCAGAAGCCCGGTTTCTTGAAGAAACCGGGCTTCTTGGGTTTTAAATTTTCACAAATCTGCGGATGATTGCTGTATTAGGCGATCGCTTTTTCCTAGCGACACCCAATTTAGATAGATAAAGCGATGTTTAACGAATAGGCTCTGCTTTGTGTATGAGTGCTGTAAAGAATTTTGTTCTGGTTCATGTTTTTGGCTGAGCAGCAATTGCTACATTTTCATATGACTTTGAAGCATAAAGTGTCTTACCCGTGGCGCAACGCGATAGTTCTGTAGCTAACTTCACCCGTTGCGCTTCACCACTGACTGAGTTTTTTCGGTTACAGACTTCAGTCATACCAGGATTTGAGAAGGCGAGGATGATTTATTTACCTGCGTTCGTTCGGCAATTTTGCGGGCAAGTACCTCAAAATCGCGGTAGGCACTTTTAACAACCGCAAAATGAGTACCTATAATCCCGTCAGCAGGTTTTAGTTGGAATATAGGCTTGTTCGCTTCCAGTGCCATAAACATTAGACTCTGGTAGTTCTTAAGCAACGCCAAACAATTAGGATCATCCGCGAGCGAAATATCACCATCTCCTGGTTGATTCAATACTGCCTCTCGATAAACCTTTGGTATGCGAGTGAGCAAATTTTGGTAGGTTTTTGCCGGACGGTCGAATCGCACAGAGTGTTGTAAGACAACATAACCAATATTTTCCATCTTACCGAGAGGAAGTTTTATATCTGTGATTAAGTTTTTGTTTTCTAGTCTTTCAAGCCACTGTTTTCGCCAATCCTGTAATGTGATACCGAGGCTAGTTAAGGCTTTGAGGGCAAAGAAGTCTAAGGAAAGTGGAACAACAATGTAATCTGCTGCAATTAGTGCTGCACGGTTAATCGCCCCTAAAGTGGGAGCTAAATCCATCAAGATAATATTGGCTTGATGGGCTACAGCTGCATTCTGCACGAGGTTCCAGAAGGCAGATATAATTCGCTTTTGAGTTTCCTGTCGATGATTATCTTGTGTATACAAACAAGTTGACCACGATTCTGCCAGATGACTCTCCATCTGAAAAAGTTCTATATCACCGACCAGAAGAGCCAACTGATCTGTAACAAGCTCTAGATGTGGATCGGATATATCGCCCAGTCCCTGGAGCAGTGGTAACACGCTACCATAAATAGTCTTTCGCTGTTTCCCTTCTAACCAGAGTTCTTCGAGGCGATCCTCACCCAGAAAAAGCATAGATAGATTAGCTTGAGGATCTAAATCAGCGGCGACTACCCGATACCCTAGTTCGCTATACATCCATGCCAAGTGATACACCAAGGAGGTTTTACCAACACCTGCTTTGTTATTAAAAAAAGCAATAATGGTGGTGTTCATAGTCTTCTCTTGAGGGTGACTAACAAATAGCTGTCTTCAACATTGAACTCCACCGGCGGGTTGCCGTTCTTCTGAAGTTGCTGTCGTGCAAGTTGAATTCCCACCCCAAAACGCTGAACATAGCCAAGATTTTTCATTGCTTCGGCTAGGTGAGGATTTCGATAGTCTGTTATGCCTGGTTGTCCAAAGTTTTGCCGATTTACCTGACCGAAGGGACCACCGGGATTTTGAATTTCGATGCGGTCATTGAACCAAGTAATCCGTACTGGCGCATTTGTCCCTTCATAAGTCCGGTGCATGACAGCATTTCTGGCTAGTTGTTGTAGGGCAACTATTGGATAATCAGGTTGTTTTAGCTCAATTGGTTGTGCAGTGATGTCTGTTGCTACGGAAATATGTACGCTCAAAGTTTCGTCAAGTATTCGCAATATATCAGGAAGGGGACCGCCGATTTCTTTCTGATCTTTAATTGGGTCAGTTAACTCACCGCCATCAATGCGAAGAAATTGAATATAGGCACAAGGAACAAATTGTCGTGGGTCATTGCCCACCACTAGCACACCCAAGATAGTTGGTTGAACCAACGGCTCAACAGTAGCAAATCGCATTGCAGTGAGTTGTTGCTCAACTGAACGTTCATTCTCTTCAATTATGTCAATAGCTAAAGACGAGGGTAAATAAACTCGACGAAACAGATCTAAATCTAGGTCATCCAAACTGGCAGATGCTAGGGGTTGAAGGTCGAAAGGCAAGTCCTTTGACCGTCTTTTCTCAGCTAGACGGCGCTCTTCTTCTGCTGTAGCAGTTGCCCTGCGAGGACCAACCCGCACCCAAACACGTCCATTAAAGCGCACAGGTGGAGCATCTGATGGTTCCACAATTACAACTGCCAGTTCACATCCGCAGATAGTCCGCTTTTGAACAATCATTGTGGGGAAAGGCAAAATGTTCCCATCCGATCGCATACCTGAAAGCGTTAGCAACAGCTTATCATCGATTACAAGGTTGGCGCAGCTACCATTATCATTAATACCAATGAATAAGACTCCTGGTTTTTGGTGGTTTGGCAAGTCATTGGCAAATGCACAAATTGCCTCACAAAGCTTTCCTTTATCAGAAATTGAAGCCTTACGTTCCACCCGATCTGATTCTAGGTCTTTCAGGAGAACTTCCAATTCCTCATCATTCATTGATTTGTCCTTCCCAGACCGATTAACCTAACTATATAGTAGTTGTCTGCTGCAATGCCCACAAGAACAGCGTTACTAGGCAGCAGCCCAAACGAGAAACGCCTGTATTTTCAAACGTTACAGCTTAAGTTGACACCAATGAGCACTGCTGTGCCCCTACTGTTTGTGTGTTCATTTAACCGGATTTGATATCAAAGGGATTATGTGGATGTTTTGACGCTTGCTCATCTGTCATCACCTGAACACACACGCGCCACTTGGGATAGTCACCATGTGCGATCGCTTCAAACAGATCGCGAGTCGCATGGTCTGGATCTTCTCCCTTCAGCTTGGTCGATTCCTCCGAGGTCAAGGTTTGATACCCTTGCAAAGTCTTAAAGTGAAATTTGCACTCCTCCGCGATCGCCCTGAGTGATATGCTTGATAGGATTATCGCAGCTACTGCTATACATCTAGGTTTACCCCTAATTAGTAAAGACAGCAAGATGCCTTTATCTGGGGTGAGCATCATCTGGTAGACTGCGAATGCTAACAATTGCGCTCTCCCCAATAACAAAAATGCTTAACTTGTCACGCCTCGGGGAGTAGGTTTCCTCAAAACTGCATAAGTTGCTTTGAAGTACACATATATAAATAATTTGTCACCATCAAAATTGCAAAATAATTTATCTACCTTTAGGTAGATTATTTGTATCATGGCTATCTTTTTGAGGATTTTAAGTGATTTTAAATAACTAGATATGAGAAGATGATGTTATGAAGAGATGAAATACATCTCTGTCACGCCGAGAAAAGTTTGAACTAGCCAAATAAAACGGGCATTACCATACCCGCTTACTAATTTACTTCTTACTGTGTTCAAAACCATTTTTGGACGATAACTTGAGTATTATTCCGAGCACTCCGAGGTTTGTGTTAATCTTCAATTCGCGTCGGGATTGGGTTTCAACGATTGAAACTGGCATTTTAGTATAACGAGTACGGTAGAAGCCCTAAGAACTTTGGACTAGACTCCAGGAAAATCTGGGATGTGTTTAAGTCGATTTAATCGACTCAAAATTGCCATTTTCCCAGCTAATAACAATTGACATTTTCTGAACTCTAAAAGTAATCGGAGAGAATTATGAACGGTAAAGTTCAAAAAGGTTGGCAGATGGGCTTGCTTTCTGCTGTTTTGCTAGGCTTGAACCTACCTTCGCCTACTCTTGCACAATCACTATTAGCACCCCCTGAGGGAACTGTGAAGATAGAGGGTTTTGCGTACGGCGGATCGGGTTGCCCACAGGGATCGGTTGGTTCTATTATATCTAAGGATCAGAGTACAATCGAACTCTTATTCGATAAATTCCAAGCGGAACTAGATACGAAAAAAACTCTGTTCTCGCCTCAGTCCAACTGTTCGGTTTCCTTACAGCTCCAATACCCGGATGGTTGGTCGGTTAGTTGGGATCGTGTTGAACACCGTGGTTTCGCCGATCTTTCTGGCGGTGCCCAAGGACAGCTAAGGGCGCGGTACTTTATTGCGGGAAATGGCGGGTTTGATGTAAACCGTATTTACAACTTCCCAACAGGCGATGTAGAAGATTATACAATTGTCCAAGATGCAATTTCCGACGTATTCACAGAGTGCGGTGCGGTCGTCCCACTGACGGTAGATACGCGAGTTCGCCTCTATGGTACCCCCACAGGTTATAATGCATTAACAGTTGACTCAGAAAGTGCCAAGGTTAGGACCCTTCTCCGCTTCAGATGGCGCCGCTGTTAGTCCTGAAGAGCGGTTGATTCGTTCCTTTCTTTGAAGCAGATATCAACTTATGCGATCGCCCCAAGCGCATTACATTGTTGACACTGCTACGGATGAACAAACAGGCTGGTAGTTTTTAGCAGCGACCCCTTTTATTAAGGGGCGTTGCTGATTGCATGTATGATGCAGGATTTTACGTCATACCAAAATCATTGTAGAGACGTAGCAGTGCTACGTCTCTATATCCGGATTAATACCTCAATTCAGCAACGCCTAAGTAGTCAAATGAAAGCCTCATCATTCATTGATTTGTCCTTCCCAGACCGATTAAAGTCCAGCTGCACACAATCCCAAACTCAGACGCACATCTATAAGATGTGATAGGCTGTTGACAAGGGCTTGAGGATAGTCTGAAATCTCAAACTAGGAAAGGTGGAAAAAGCAGGAATCATAACTTAATGCATGTTATCAGTCGGAAAAAGCTACGAGATTTTTGCAAAAAACACGCTGATTGCTGTGAGGTATTGGATGACTGGTACAGAACTGTTAGTAAAGCAAAATGGGGGAATTTAGTAGAACTTCAAGCTATTTATCCTCAAGCAGAAGCCGTTGCTCACATCTTGCACCATTCTCAACAAGACCAGAAAAACCGGTGAGACAGCGCTGCAGGAGGGTTTCCCTCCGTAGGCGACTGCGAACCCGAAGGGGTTTCTTAACGATAAATTAAGGGTTCCAGACTTAACGACTTGCAAGAAACCCGGTTTTTGACCTTGGTGCAAGATATCAGGTTGGCAACTTTACAGTTTTCAATGTCAAAGGCAATAAATACCGCTTAATCACTAATATCAATTATCAAAAGCAGGTTATTTACATTAAATATATCTTGACTCATGCCGAATATGACAAAGATAACTGGAAAAATGACACTTACTTTTAACTCAGCAATTTACAGCCTCTTACTATCTGAGTATCAACCTCGGATTATTAAAACTGAGGAGGAAAACGAGAAATTTTTAGAAATTGTTGAAGAACTACTCTCTCGTGAAAACCTTACTCCAGAAGAAGATGCTTTGTTAGAATTACTGGTAAAATTGATTGAAGATTTTGAAGATAAGCACTATCAGCTTAATACCTCAACACCAGGCTCAAGACTGCTTCATGTGATGGAGGCTCGGAGTTTGGAACCTGCTGATTTAGTGGGAGTTCTGGGTTCGAGTGAGATTGTTACAAAAGTTACTAATAATGAGTTAAAACTTACTAAAGAACAAGCTGAAGCTTTGGGAGATTTTTTTCACGTAGAGCCGAGCTTGTTGTTTTAAAATTATACCAATTCGCAAAAATTCGACTACACATTAAATAGTAGGGTCACAAAGCCCGTTTTCACCCTACCAACAACATCTGTAGCTAATTAAAGCGAAATGGTATTGGGCGATCGCTTTTCCCTAGAGATAGAGACAAGGCTATTTTATTGTCTATACAACCCGCCCAAAAATATATTTCTAGGCGGACGAGGTGAGAATGAAATAGAACTGATTCTTATGATGATAGGTGTCGTACTCTCACGCTTCTCACCCTACCTTTGCTGCTGGATACTGCTGCAACACCTGCTTTAAATACTGCCCAGTATATGACCTAGAATTTTCCGCCACTTCCTCAGGCGTACCCACAGCAATGAGTTCTCCCCCTTTATCGCCACCTTCTGGTCCCAAATCTATCACCCAATCAGCACACCGAATCACATCTAAATTGTGTTCAATCACTAAAATTGAATTACTTTTATCTACCAAACGTTGCAACACATCTAACAACTTGTGGACATCATAAAAAGATAAACCTGTCGTTGGTTCATCTATTAAATAAAGCGTCTTACCAGTGGCGCGACGCGATAGTTCTGTAGCTAATTTCACCCGTTGCGCTTCACCACCAGATAATGTCGTCGCTGGTTGTCCGAGTTGAATATAACCCAACCCAACATCCACCAAAGTTTGTAGTCTTCCCACGGCTTTAGGAATATTTGTAAAAAACTCCAAACTCTCCTCAACTGTCATGTTGAGAACATCAGAAATAGACTTATCTTTGTACTTCACCTGCAAAGTTTCACGATTGTATCTCGCACCTTTGCAAATTTCGCACTGTACATAAACATCAGGCAAAAAATTCATTTCAATGACGTTCACACCTTGTCCACTACAAGCCTCACAACGTCCGCCTTTGACATTAAATGAAAATTGCCCCGGCTTATAACCCCTTGCTTTGGCTTCTACTGTTTGGGAAAATACATCTCGAATCACATCGAAAACACCTGTGTAAGTCGCTGGGTTAGAACGCGGTGTCCTGCCAATAGGCGATTGGTCAATGACAATTGCTTTATCAATAGCATTCAATCCCTGAATTCCATCTATCTCTTTAGGACTCGGAACTTTCCGGGTAAGATGATGTTGCAGTGCGGGGTAAAGTAATTCATTAATTAGGGTAGATTTCCCAGAACCCGAAACACCAGTGACAGCCACAAGCTTACCCAGAGGTATTTCCACATATATCTTTTTCAGATTATTACGGTAGGCATTTTCAATAACCAGACTGCGCCCATTTCCTTCTCTGCGTTCTCCTGGAGTTGGAATCACCCGCCGTCCTGACAAATACTCACCTGTCAGCGAATTTTCCGCCGCCAGCAACGTCTGTAAATCACCTTGGGCGACAATCTCTCCCCCACGAACACCCGCACCAGGACCAATATCTACAATGTGGTCAGCAGCACGAATAGTTTCTTCATCATGCTCTACTACAATTAAAGTATTACCCAGATCGCGCAATCTGGTTAAAGTTCGCAGCAACCGCCCATTATCTCGTTGATGCAAACCAATACTCGGTTCATCTAAAACATACAAAACCCCAGTTAACCCAGAACCAATTTGAGTTGCTAAACGAATTCGTTGCGCTTCCCCACCCGAAAGCGTCATCGCTGGACGGTCAAGCGTCAAGTAATCCAACCCTACATCCAACAGAAATTGCAACCTAGCTTTGATTTCTCTGAGGACCAAATCAGCAATTTGCAACTGGCGATCGCTCAACTTAAACTTTTCAATCCTCTCCCGACTCTCCCGAATCGATACCCCAGTCAAATCCAAAATCCGGTACTGTCCCAACCGCACCGCCAACGCCTCCGGCTTCAATCGCTTCCCCTCACACACCGGACACGGCTGATCGACCAAAAACTGCTCCAACCTTTGCTTCATCAACTCCGAAGCCCCCTCATATTGCCTTTGCAATATAGGAAGCACCCCTTTAAACTCTTCTCTTGGCGTACTTGGCACGGCAGTTGCTTCAACGGGGGAAACCCCCGCAACGCACTGCCTCGCCTTGGCGGTTCCATACAAAACCACCCCTCGCTGATCCTCAGTCAACTGACTCCACAACGTCTGTAACTCAAACCCATAAATTTGCCCCACCTTATACAGCAACTCCAAATAATAAGAATTCTCCTTATCAGACCAAGGAGCAATTGCTGAGTACACAGGCGCTTCCGGATCGGGTACCACCAACTCCGGCGAAAACCTTCTTAAACTCCCAAGCCCATGACAGTGGGGACAAGCACCATAAGGAGAATTAAACGAAAACAAGCGCGGCGATAATTCCTCCATCACCGCCCCATGTTCTGGACAAGCAAAATTCTCCGAAAATACCAATTCTTGTTGGTTGTTAGTTGTTAGTTGTTGATTGTTAGTTGTTGGTTGTTGGTTGTTAGTTGTTGGTTGTTGGTTGTTAGTTGTTG
>CAXTSI010000192.1:0-15095 GCA_964246695.1 uncultured bacterium | reverse complement strand
TTGGCAGCCATCGTACCCAAGCCCCACAGTCGCCGCACTCGACCGAGCCGTAGTGCGGTGTAGACGCGCCGCTTAAGCGCTGCACTAGATTTTTACTTCTGCACGATGGACATACTGTATAATCAGCCATAGTAAAACTACCGCTCGCTATAAAGCGGTCGAAACTGCAATTAACGATGTAAAAGTCTGAAACGCCTATCGTAGTGGGCGTTTTTTTACTTTTCAGTACGAAAACTTTGGCGTGTATGGTGTTTCACCAACAATCCGCCTACCTAGCACACCTGATAACTGTTGCCCTTGTACGATCGCTTGGCTGGAGTGCAGCCGCTCGTATGCAAACGATTAAAGCATGAAGAGTACGGAAACCGAAATTTTGCGCGTAAAGTGCCTCTATCTCAGTCCTGGCTATACTTCTGGCTTTACAGGTATTTTAAATTACATAAAAGTGGAAGGTTTGAGAGATGGGAAATGCCCTTTTTTATCGACATTGCCATAGGACTTTCCCTTGCCTTTTGTCAATTCCCATTTGATTTGTTTATGTTTGTCGGTATTGGCATTTTTGGTTATAGTCAGTAATTTGTATTTTTCGTCTATATCTTTTATATAAGCAGAGTACGCACGTGTAAAAGGTAACCAGTATTTTTCATGAAACGGGTACGAATTTGTTCTTAAGTTAATAGCTTTTTCTAAAAGACTATTTAGCCCTACCGCGTAACTATGTTTTTCAAATGGGTTTTGGCTATATTTCAACGTTTTGATACGGATTCTTTCAATATCAATAAAAGCCTTTTTGTAACCGTCGTCATTTGTAGGTTCGAGTCCTTGTGATACCTCTATCTCAATAACGGTTAGTTCATTTACAATTCTTTGGAACCAAATAGAAGCATTTTCGTAGCCAGTATTAGTATTAAATGCATGTGTTCTTTCGCACATAAGGAAAATTTTATGCAATAATTCTCCTTGCTTTTTTGTGTACCAGTACTTTCGAGGGATTTTTATATTATTCCATTCAAGTTTTATCACCCATAAACTACTTATCATCCATTTTGTTTTAATATTTGAAATTGGAAATAGAAAATCGCAACTTTCTGATTCAGAATCAATACCAATTTTAAGGATTACACTTTCACTTTGACTCGCTTCAATGTATTGATTGTAAGGTTCTAGACATGAATTTATTTCTAGTTTTTGCATTTCGAGTTCTTGCATTTTCATGTCAAGCTTTAATAAAAACATTCTTATCTCCTCACTGGTTATTGGTCTTTAAACTGACTATTTCTAGCCTTTTGGTGCTAAGCAAGGGTGCAGGCGATAGCAAAGCGCTGCCGCCTACGGTATATCTCACTTTTTACTCTCCCTTCTAATTTGCACACCTCACTTTTAAAGTGTGGGGTGTGTCATCCAAATTAACAGATGTTTAATTGATTATCAAATTTCTCTACCTCATCACCCCAAACATCCCATCCAATTCTTTTCTGCCTTGCAAACATTTCTAATTTTGTTCCCTGACATAAGTGATCAACTAATTCATAGAACTCGTCAGGTTTTCTTGAATGTTCTCTTCTTTGTGCTTTTAAAATAGTTGGTTGATTTGTTAATTTTTTAGAGTGTGAAAAGCTAGTAACTTTACCTTTTGTAGCTAAAATACAATGCTCTGTACAGTTTCTCAACCAGTGTCCCGTACCCATTCTAGTTCTTCCATCTTTTGAAACTTTTTCCCAAGTCAAAATTGTTTTTAACTCAAAGCCCCAGTGGCGTATACAATCAGATGCTTCTAACATATGATTATTTGTATACCATAACCATAATACAGTTCTTTTATCACACAACTCTGGAATTGGCAGTTTTAGTATTTCTTCTATTTTCATTGGTTGATACGGTATTCGGTTTCTGTGAGTTTTATCGTTTTTTCTAAGTTCGTAAAACCAGGGTGGATCTATAGCAATACATTCGTATTTTTTGTCTGGAAGGTTATACGGCTGAAGTTTGAGAAGGTCTTCATTCATGTTTTTCGGTTCTTGATTTATTAATGGTAATTGCCAGATTGGCTGACAGAGCAGGGAGTGGACTTGAACCATTTTGCAAGCCTTAAACTTACCTGCTTCTTTGTTTTAGAATCTTGAATTGAAGAAACTATGCTGTAAGCGAAGATTGTGGTTTATACGTAATTTCACTAGTGTGCAAAATTTTTATTGCCCGACGTGAGTTTATTTTTCTGCAACACTTTAGGCTGTGTAAGGGTTTCAGATTGAATTGTGGGGGTAGATTCTACAGGCGTAAGCGATGACGACGCGCTGTGTAGGAGTAACCCAGCACCAAGTAAGCCGATAGTGCAGGCAACTAGCAATCTTGAGGGTAAATTTATAGCAACGCTAAAGCGCGGTTCCTCGTAACGGCAAAACGCCTGCTGAACTCGCCAGAACTGTAACGGGTCGAGGTCAAACCACTCCTTAGAACGGTGGAGCGTAGTAACCGAGTAGTTTTTGAATTGGACGTGTAGCTCGCCCTCTACAGCCGCCATATTCTGCACAAAGACTGTACAGACTATCCGAAGATTGCAGGGCGGTTGGCTATCGTGAAAATTGTTTAAGCGCTTCTGTGGGTCGCGGCTCAAGCCGATTTTGCAACGACGCAGGAAACACCCAGGCAAGACCCCATGAAAGCCTTGAGCTTCCATTAAGTACACAAATCCTGGAACATTGTCATTTCTTTCTACCCACTGTCTTTGGTAAGTCATGATTGAGATTCCTAGTTTGTAAATTGAGTTCGGAAATACCGAAAGGGTATGAGGGTCTATTGCAACTACCTCAGAGAGCTTTACTCATCTACCCGATATTTTTACCAGAATTCAGCTTCTAAATAATCGATAAAGTCAGAGACAATTTTCCTATCTTCACTGCGCTTTACCTCAAACACAGACTCATAAGCTTGAGTCTTATAGACGCTTCCATCTGCTTTTTTGGGTAATTGCTGCCAAAGTTGGACAAGACCCTCATACGGCAGTTTTTGGAACTTTTTAGGGAGTTGTCCAATTTGTCCAAAAACTTTAAAAGTCTTTTGTAGCGGTAGTTCTGGCGTTGGACGCTTTTGGACATCGTTGGACATCTCGTCCAAATTATTGTCTAAAACGTCCAAATCATTGTCCAAAACGTCTAACTCTTGCCCAGTCCATATTTGAGCTTCTCCATTCTGATAGAAACTTATCACTTGACTTTGCTTTTTTGAACCGCGCAAATCTTTATCCCATTTATAATAGTTTGGGGTGGGAAGTTGACCGAAAAATGATTTACCTTGTGATGGACAATATAATGCTGTGAATTTAAGCTCAGGCTTTGTGTCTAGTTCTTTTTGAATTAATTCATATTGCTGATGTATCTTGTCAGACTCAAACTCATTGACTTTGTATTTGACGCAAGATTTTGCAGATTTTCCTAGAGCGAGGTAAGAACAGTTGTCTAGGTCAGTTTTCATAATGCCAAACGCTCCCGGTTGAAGGTTCTGCCCAGATATTAAGGACTTGACCTTTAGAGAGCGTCCTGTCTGCCAAGTGAAGAGTAGTAAGCGTTTTGCAAACTCGCCTTTATAATTTTCCAGTTCAGTCCGCATGTACTGGGTGAAGTAGCCTAGCCGAACCCCTGACAAAGTTGCTTCAAATCTCCCTAACACATCCTCAAGGTCAGCGTCATTTATCTTTCTCCATCTAGAGAAAATAAGGTTGATTTCATCGACAAAAAAGAGGATAGGGTCGAACTCAGGGAATGGTTCATCATTGAGATAGGCTTGTTCATTTGCGTGAATGCGATATTGAATTTCAAGACCACATTCTAGTAAGCCAAAAATACTATTCGGAACGCCTAACCAATCAACATGGGGGAAAATATTTCTAGTATCTTCATCCATCTTAGGAATGGTGGTGCGCATGGTAGGTGTACCTCCTAGTTCTTCAACCATTCCACCGATGATGTTGGCTATTGCTGTGGTCTTGCCTTGTCCGGTCGAACCCCAAAACCCTACATGGTAGGAATCCCTTACAAACTGGATAAGTCTGTTTGGTGGTTGTAAAAAGTCGTTAACGCTTTTGGTTGCTTTCTCTCTGTGCAGCATGATTATGTGAGCTATAACAAGCCTTGAATCATAGTCGTAGGTAAATTTGATAGTGTCTAGGCAGTGCGTTATTTGCGCTAAATTTTCACCTTCCTCATTTAATGCTTTGATATCTACGGTTTGCGCAGCATTAAGCCGATCAGTAAAGAAAAATAAATCAGCCTCATATTTATCGCCTGTGTAGTGGGAACGATCTAGATGAATTCCTTTTTCCAAGCACCAACTGATAATCCTATTTCCTGTTCTGGTAGCTTGATTAGGGGATATTTTCCAAGTTATAGGTTTACACAGTTCTTGAATTTGTTGATTTAACTGTGCTATTTTCAAATTGCCTGAGTCAATTTGATCTAACAAATCATTTACTTGTTCTCGCATCTCTAACAAACTATTGTCATTATCATCAATTTTTATTTTTAGAGTTTCAAACCTGTTAGTTGAATTATCAGTTAATTCTCGAAGTGCTTCTAATGCTTTCTGTTTTGGTGTGTAATGCTTTGTGTATCCTCCCAAAGTCTCATAAGCGTCTTCCAATGAGCGTTGAACGTCAAGATTTAAAACATTGCGATAGCGCACTTTAAGCGCTATAATTTCGTCACAAATTTGAGCATAAATTTTCACTGCATCAATAACCACTGATTCAGTAGGCATAGCAGCTATTTCTTTTAACCAGTCACAATGGTCGATAAATTTTTGTGCAAGCGTATCTTTAAGATTCTGCAAACTTGGGAAGATATTTTCATATTCATACCTTCCATCATCAAGTTGTTTAGTGAGTTTATGTTCAATCGATTTATCTAAATTGTTATAAACTGTATCTATTCGTTCTCTCAAGTCTTCACATAGTGATTTTTTAAATTTAGTTACTAGTGTTGAAAAACGAGTGTCATCTGCTTGCAGTTTGAGATTTAGCTCTTTACTTTTTGATTGAAATTCATATTTGATATTTCTAATTTGTGTTTCGTACACCTCTAGTGCTTGTTTAGTTTCAACTAATTTGGTGCTTTGTAGGTCATAGAGTTTTTTAATTTCCTCTACACCAGATTGATATTTTTTATTACTGATAGACAAAGTTTTTATTTCATTTTTGAGACTTTCTTCTCTTTCTTTCGCTTCCAACTTAATAGCATTTTCATAAAATTTAGATGAGAGGTGATTGGTAGTGGCTACTGCTGCTGATATCAAAGCTATGTTCAGAGCTAATGGTTTAGAGTTATCATCAGTAGTTTTAAAGTAACTCGCACCGCCAGCTAAGCACAGTAAAGTAGCAGCAATTGTAATGCCTTTCATAATTGTTTATCCTTGATAATGTTGATTATTGTGTAAAAGCCCAAATATTTATGGGCTTTTTTATTTCTATGCTTCGATTAATTTTGATGCTAGTTCTTCACGCTTGCGTTCAATTTCTTGAATTGCTCCCTCTACTTCAAGCTTTAAGCCTGAGTTTTTAGCAAACTGACGTTGTTGTTTGAGTTCCCACTCGGTTCTAATACCTTCAGTAAGGTTAATAGTGCCTTCAGTAGCAATGTTTTGCTGTGTTAGAAGTTCTTGAGATTGTGTAAGCTTAGAGTGTTCTGTCTGAAACTGGACATTAGCAATTTCATTTTTGATAAACTTAGTAGCAGTGTTAATGCCTGCGGTAGCATAATCAACCACATCCCCGATGAGGTTAATTTGTTCTGTTCCAGCTTTAACGACCTTTCTACCAAGCTTAATTTTCTCGTGTCTGACTTCAATAGCATTAGTTTGACGCTGTAGCTTAAGCTTTTGTTGGTTAGCTTCAGCCGCAGACATTTCAGGGATATTACCATCAGCAGTATAGGGGTCAGAACCTAGTAAAGCTGAAATTTCAATAGGGGCAATTCCAAACTGACTCGCTATTTGAGTCGCTTTGCTGAACGCATCAGTGTGATTACTAACTACGCTATTGTTTGATATTTTTGATGTAGATGTTGATGGTCTTACAGTACCACTATTATCAGTTTGAGGTGCGTTTGTGACTTCATCAGAAGATGTGGGAATTTCAAAACGCTTGCTCCCGGTCAATCCACCCTTGGTCGTTTTTCTGGTAGCCATACTATTTATTGGTTGTTTATGGTTGCATTTTTCACAAGTAATGCTATTAGAAGATGTGGTAAAATACTGGACTTTACCACAGACAGAACAGTAGAGTCTCACGGTTCTTTAAAAGCTGAAATAATTTTGTTAGGAATTACTTTAACGTTGCTGCAAACTAAAGATTTTGAATGCCCACAAGGAATGTAAGCTGCGAAGCTAATTAGTGTTGCTATTACAACTGTTGAAATTCCAAAACTGAGCATTGATGAAAACCAATTGGGTGAAGCTGTTGGTACAGCGTAGTAATTATTTTTGAGTTTTTCTGCTTCTAAAATTTGCTGATAAATTTCGATAATTTCATCAGTCGTACCATCCTTTATCACACGACTAATCATTTCTTTTTCAAGTTTTTCTAGTCTGTGATAGCGAAATTCTGGATTATCCCCGAACATTTTCTACTTCCTGTAGTGAATTAGTTTGATGATTTTTGAAAATAATTGCCCTAAATGTAATTGTGAAGATAAAGCTAATAATCACAAGTAGGGCAATTGTTTGAGTTATTACAAGCGCTTCAAGCCTGCGATTAGACTTGATAGATTCGACCGTAATGCCTGCGAGTTTACCGACCGCTGATAAGTCACCACCGCCAATTTTCCCCGTATCTCTTCCCCCATCTGATAGCTATCTTTTGTATCTGTGCTTAAGCTGTTAAGACACTCTTGCATAGAGGTATCAATGTCTCTCAAATCGCTTTCTACAAGATTGTGGAGCGCTTCTAAGGCTTGATTCTTGCCAGTGTTGTAGCCAGAAATCACACCCTGAGTTAGCGCTACACCAAAGTAATCAGCGAGTGATAAGCGTAGATTTTGTACTAGCTGAGTTACCGCATAGTTTTGTGATTCTGAGACAGCTAACATCATCTGAGGCAATGTGGTCAATTCGCTCTTTGGGAGTTGAGCGTTCGTTTCTGCCTTGAGGTTGTACAGTTCCAAGATTTTGTAAGTTACTGTTTCATCTGGTAGCTTTGTATCGGGATTCCAGTTATGTACTTGTGGGAAGTCATCGCCAAAAATACCTTTGATATCTGCAAGTAAGTTAGCGGTGTCTTTATTGGTTGCCTCGGCAATTTCTTGAATGGTTGAGTAGTTCATTGTTTAATTCCTTTCAATTGATAGTTTAGAAAAAATAAACTTCTAAGAGGTTGTCTACGTGGTCTATGGGAAAATTAAAAAGATTAGGATTAGGATTACCGTTTTCCCACAGTTTATAAATTTGCCTAATCTCAAATAAAAGGTTTTCAGCGTCGTCACCTTGTAGTAGAGTGTCTTTACCTTCTGGATTTGTAAGCAGAACACCGTAACCTAAGTCTCTGTAGTCGTAATGCGCTTCCATAATTTCAAATTCCTGTGAGGAGTAATTTACGGATAGCTTGCCGAATTTGCTTGTCGCGATCGCACTGGGAGTCTGAGAGAATTTTCTTGGTTTGCTCGATGCCGTAGATACCAATCAACCAACCAACAATTCTCAAAACTTGCGCGTATCGTCCGGGCAGTTTCATATCTAGGTTGCTGACTTCCTTTAGTCGTGGCTCGGCTTTGAAACGTGCTCCACAGTTAGGGCATTCGAGCAGCCAATTACGCTTAAGATGCAGATATTGCAAGTCATTGAGCTTAATTTCTGACTGACAGTGAGGACAATCTGCAAGCTTGATTACTTGGTCGAAAGCTCGATTGAACCCTGGAGTATTAGCTTCTGTTGCAACTTCGACCCATCGCCGCAAAGTGTTGCGGTTAAACCCCCAGAGTCGCGCTAGATGGGTTTTGGAATAGGTGATTTTTGGATCTAAATCCTCAATTTCAGCCACTAATTGGGCATCCCAGTAGAAATCTTCGTGCGTGTCCGGCGTCGTTAGCCTGGTATGGTTGATAGTCTGAACTGCAAGCATATATAGATGTGAATTTGAACTTAGCTGTTAAGAGCCGCATTACTGGCTCATGACAACCAAACGGTTGTGAGATAACTCGGCAGTCGAGGAGTTATCGCCACCACACCTATGTGGACTTAGGTCAGGTTGCGTACTACCTGCAAGCTATGTTGTGTTTTTTGGTTTTCGCTTGGGATGCGGTTTGTTTTTTGCTACTCCTTTAATATAGCGACAAATTAGCGCTACTAGCATCTAGTAGTGCAAAACGTTACATAACTTTACAATAGCCGCTTTTAGATGACAGAGTTAAGCTAAATATAGATCCACTAGCATTAATTGGCAGCAGCATATAGATAATGGCAGGACAATATAGAAGACCTAGAGTCACTTTGGGACTTGATGAAAATATAAAAGAAGAGATAGAGCTATGGGCTAACCGTGAACGCCGAACGTTAGCTAATTTTTTAGAACACTTAGTATTAGAATCTTATGAACGTAGAAAAAATCCTTCTATACAAGGTATTGAGTCACAATCCACACCAACACCAAAAATTGAAAAATTCTTAGATGGGCATGATTTTATACAAATTTTAGCTAGTGGTAGACGCCCTACTGATGCTGAGATTACCGAAGTAGCCCATAGTGAAGATATAGACCCTGATGTACTGATAGAAATTCGCGACCGTAAATTTCCAAGTACCCAACAGCGTAAACAGCCCAATGGAAACCCTAGCCCCTCCTAAATGGGATGTTGCCTACTCCCATAAGTGCCAAGCTTTGATAGTACATGCGCCATCCGAAACAGATGCGATCGCGTACATTAGAAATAATTCAAGTGATGCGGCGGTATGGGCATTTAGATTTAATTGTCAAGCAATTTTAGTTTTTTACCCACGATGCCTTCGTCCTATCAAAATATCCGCCAAATTATCCCAAAATACTATGACGCAACTGATTTATGAACGCGGTTTTCAAATAACTGGTATGCCTATCACTCCAACACTTTGGGGTGTACTCAATGAATTTTTAGAATATCCAGAACGTAAATACGCTTTAGTAAGGTCAATTGATAATCGTCAAGTAGCTCTTTCAAGAGCTATGTATGAAATTCTTGGTGGATATTCACTTGAACAATGTGTATCGCGCCGTAGAGAAGATTATTGGTATTTGCCTGATTTAGAAGATTATTTACGTACCGCACGTCAAACACTTGAAGTAAATAATCCACAATCATTTCTAGAATTTAATTGGCGTGGATATGACCCTGGTTATACTAATTGGGATAAAGTTATTAATCGCTATCGGTTAATTCAAGATGAAGACGGCACACTGTATGAATTGTCAACCAATTTAGGAACCGAACCGTTAATGAATATTCCCAGAGTAGGAACTTAAAAACACAAAATTGCTACTGAAAAGCTGTAGCCTGTGAATCACAATAAAGTGATACAGGCTATAAAAATTAACAGGGTTGGATTAATTTAATTTTCATCCTTAGTATCTTCATTATCAGACAATTCACTAGCCCAACGCCGCCACTCGCCTTCTACAAAAGCCAAACATTCAGGGTGTTCGTGAATATCAAGAATGTCATCAGTATGCAAAATACCATCACCATTGGGAAGAATTTGGACTTGCGATCGCCAGTGTCCAGAGGGTTCGCCAATGTCGTCATCAGTCAAGCTTAAAAATTCATTTTCCTTTCTGCCAATATCTTCGGCATCCCAATAACGAAGATAACCAATCATGATTACCCAGATGCCGTCTTCAAAATCAGCCTCGTTTAAATAAAACTCGTCTGCGTCTGGACGTTGGTCTAAAATTGTCTTTTTAGCGTATTCAAATGCTTCTGGTTCGGTCATGTTTTTAAGGTTCTGATTTTATCACAAGTGCAACTTTGCCTGAGCTATATAAAAAATAGGAAATGAACACCATGATCCAAACGCCTGAAACACTCAACGAACGATTAGATCGACTAGAGAGAATATTGGAGCGATTATCTGAGCTTACAATACAAAATGTCCAGAGCCAAGCAGCAGCAGAAGACCGCAAAATATGGCAAGCGGCAACGAAGTCAGCACGAAAATCCCAGCCAATTACCATTGATACAATTGAATTAGAGCGGTACTTGGATCAGCTAGTGGAAAGGAAAATAAAACAGGTGATCGCAAACCTAAATTCATCACTCCCCTACCTTCAAGCAGAGGATTCATTGTCGGTAACGGAGCATCAATGACGTTTAGAGGTGCTAATCGATTGGTTTTCTCCCTCTAGGCTCTAGCGGCTCCAATTGAAAGCTTTTGTCGCAAGAAGGACAGTACCAGCGCTGTATGCGGGTTCCGTCTTTCCGAATGTTTGATCCACTTTTATAAGCTACCATCTCTCGGCAGTAAGGGCATTCAATATTATTCATGATCTATCCAAACTTTAGGAAACAATATGTACTCATTCAATGATTACTCAGCAGATATTGAACAAACTCGCAAAGGAATACATAACACAGTTGCTTACAATTGCTTGGGACTCATAGGTGAATTGGGTGAATTGGTAACAGAAATCATCCACACTCTACCAGAAAGTAGTTCTGAAATAGAGCTAGAAGTTTTGAAAGAACTAAACAACTTTGTACATCTCTCTAGGAGAATTGAACTCTTAAAAAAGAATATCAGAAAAGCACAAATTAAAGCTTTAAATCTCGAAAGCTTGCCAGATGATAAATCAAAACTTGAAGAAGAATTAGGAGGTATTATTTGGTATCTGGACACGCTTGCTAATAACTTAAAAATCTCCCTTGGTGACGCAGCCTACAAGAATCAAGAAATGCTGATTAAGCGATTTAATCACAATCCTAATTGGATGACAAAAGGTGAAAAGCTACACTAAATAAGTTTTAGACGGCGGTTACATGCCGCTGATTACCTACCAAATTATTAGGCATTACTATGCAAAAACAAGATTTAGAAATAGAATAGTAGAAGATATTCTAACCAAATCCTCTAATAAAAACATATATGTTTAAAATAAAACCAAACCAGAAACAACTTAATAAATATTCGTGTAATACTGAAAATTTAAAACCTATACCTGAAAGTTGGGAAGATTTTGTAAGTCTTACCACTATCAGAAGTGGGGGTGTGATGAAAAAATTTGAACCCTACTATTATCAAAAAGTTATCTCTAAACTAATGGATGAATACAATAATATAGTGTGTGTCAAAAGCAGACAGTTGGGGATTACTCAGATGATTTTGAGTAAATTCCTTCACAGAGCATCGTTAAATCCAGCTTATAGTTCAATCTGTTTTTTGAGAAATAGTGAGGATGCTAGCTCCATAAGTCGGAGAGGTAGGCAAATGCTTTCATGTTTAGAAAAATATATAGTACCCGATAGTGATAATATTGGATACCTCAAACTAAAAGGCAAGGGTGAAATCTATTTTAAAAACAGTAGCGCTGAAGGTTCTAGGAGTTATGATAGCGTCCTAGATTTTCTATTTGATGAGGCAGGATTCTGTGAGAACATTCAACAAATTTACGCAGCATCAAGCCCTAGTGGAGCGTTAGCAGGGAATGCAATTACTAAGATGATAATTTCCACGCCTAGCGCTAAATCGGGGTGGTATTGGGACAAATGCAATGAAAATAATGGTGATGTTGATATCGAGCAATTGTGCATTGAAGTGGCGGAAGGAAAGGCTTTTACTGATATTCCCGGTTTGTTTTGGTTTGTGGATAAAGTAGGAACAGTGAAATTAATAATTCATTGGTCAGCCCACCCGATTTACAGTCAAAATAAGAATTACTTACAATATCGATTAGAGCAGGATGGTACAGATTGGGAAACTATTTTAAGAGAGTATGATTTACGCTTTGTTGATAGTGCTGTAGCCATATTTACGAGTGATTTAATTCGATTAAATGCATGTGGTTTCTATGAAAAAGAGCGTGATGAAGACGCTATTTATTATGCTGGACTTGATACCGCTACCACAGGGAATGACTATTGTACAATGCCTATTTTAAAAGAAAAAAATGGTAAGTACTCTTTAGTGCATCTGTATCGAAAAAAACAACAGAGCAGTGAATATCATCTATATCAAATCAGTGAAATACTTGAAATTTATCAACCTAGAAAAATAGGAGTTGAAATCACTGGTGGTGTAGGTCAAGTTTATTTAGAGCAATTATCAAGACAGTTCCCAGAACTCGATTTTGAAAGTATACGCACCACAGGAGATAGTAAGCCTGTAATGATTTCAACTATGAAACTCGCACTCGAAAAAGAAGTTTTAAACTACCCTCTTAATTGTCCAATTATTGATGAAATGCTATCATTTAGAAAAAATGGTAAAAAATTAGAAGCCGCACCAGGTAAACATGATGATATAATCATGGGTACTGTTTTTGCACTTACTGTTTCATCTTTCAATCCTTTGAATAGAGAAACACCTGCTTTTAAATTTAATGAATTGCGGAGATTTTAAAATGAAAGTTGCAATGGATATAGTTCCTTTAGGACGTAGAAAAGACGGTTCACTTGTAGTAGATAAAGCTTTATCTGGAAAAAATGTAATAAGCATTTTTGCAAATTCAAAAGGTATTGCAATATTAGTTGTAAAAGTATATCCAGTTGAACAATATTGGTATATTACTGATGAGTATGTGACTTATGACATTTCTGACATAGAAATATGTCGTGAAAAAATAAAAGAGTTTGAAAAACGCTATGTTATTGAACATTTTTTAGGTAATGATATGGCTCGTACTATAGTCAATAAACCAACTTACACAACTAAAGAAGGAGAAACTTATGCAGGTTGGGAAAGTGTTACTTTAGAAATCGAAGATATGTTGTTTTTAGTGCAAGTACATTTAAAAAATATTGGATTCGGAAATTTCCAAGAAACATGGACTAATGAATTAAGAAGTGTCAATTTAGAAGAAATAAAAAACAACAAAGGAACATACCCCAAAATATTCGCTTTAGCTTATGTGATTAACAAAGCCGAACCTTATTATCGTTATGACTTTAGTAATTGTTTTCGGAGTAGCTGTGGAATTGTTGAATAATAGGATGAAATCTTCACCTTGTTATGGATATCTGTTCTCCTATTCAAGCAATTTTGAACTCAGAAAAATGAGAAAGATAGAAGGTATGAAAACTTGGTGTAGCAGAACTTACCGAAAACTCTTCAAACATGAAATACTAATACATCCAAATGTTTCAACCAATAGAATTAAGGAAATCCCTATCAAAAATGACCCTAAAGTAGCAGAGTACGAAAACTGAACATTAATCAAGAAGGGAAAACAACATTTAAAACAGGAGGAAGCTGCAATGAAATCAACAAGAAAACCCCAACCAATTACCATCAACACAATTGAATTAGAACACTACCTAGATCGATTGGTAGAAAAGAAAGTAAAAGAGGCTCTAGCAAACGTGAATCTATCATCTTTCACATCTACACCTACATCTACACCTACCCCTAACACATAAAAGGGAACAAGAGCGAAAAGTCAGGAATTGATACCTAGCCCCTCCCCCACCAGAGGAGATGGGGTTTTTGCTATAGCTGTATCCGATGTCGTATAAAAACCACAAATTTGTTAAATATAGGAGGTTTTAAAATGTTTGTACTTGAAGATTTAAGAAATAATTACGATACCTTTGGAAATGGTGTAATAGGAATTCATGGTAGTCCGGACGGTGGTATTGGAATAGTAGTTGCAAATACACATCATTATACACAAATGTGGCAGATCCACGCGGTCTATGAAACTAACTATATTTCTGACATAGAAATATGTAACCAAACGTTAAAAAATTTTGAAAAATTATTTTATGTTAAATATTTTTTATGTAATGACATAGCTCAAGATATCTTTAATAAACCTAATTACAAAGATAATGAAAAAAAGATTTGTTCAGATTGGAAAAATATTAAATTAGAAATTAATGATTTGATATCTTTAATACAAATACAAAAAAATGGTATTTCATTATTGGAGGCTGAATCATTTCCTAATAAAAAAATGAATAGTATTGATTTAACAGAATTAACAAACAATCCAAATTCATATCGCAAATTATTCGCTCTTGCTTACATAATTAAAAATGAGTTACAGCAAATTGAAGGCTAAAGCCCACAGCCCCAAGCGTACCTGAACATTAAACCCCTGTGGTTGACCGCTCCTCACCAATGCGGAACCTGATCGCACCAAAGGCGACGGGGGGATTTTGCTATAGCACCTAGGATTTATGTACTATAGTTAGCGCCGTAAGAGTAGCGTTGCCTTTACTTTAGGTGGTCACCAACCATGAGAGCAACGGGGTAGGCGATCGCGCACCCCTGGCGTTTCAGATTGGGCTAGGTCATACAAAAGCTTTGGTGGTTTCGGCAATGGTGGTGTCTCTGGTGAGACTGTGGCGACGCTCAGGGTGGACGGGGGAGGGTGCAATGTCGGGAAATATCGATCGCACACCCTAGGCGCTGACCTATTGGGTTGTAGCAGGCAAAAGCTTAGTCTGTTGACAGGAAATGTGAACTAATTAAAACAGTTAGAACTCAAATACCAACTTATGACCCAAATTTGGTAAAATACTCAAGCTCGCCGCTCACAACCACGAAAAATTAATACTTTGAGCCATACATTCCACCTTAATGCTCCTTCGTGTAGAATGCGATCGCTAACTAAAAATGTTGTTCTTTAACCCCACCATCGTGACACATCTTGAATAGCAGAGGCTGTATCTTTCACTGCTTGTTTATCACCTAAAGCAAATATAACAGGAGTTAATGCGTTTATATTAGTGAGTAAGTTTGGGCGAGTGTGAATAGATAAGATGCGAAGGGTATCTCGCCAGAGACAAAAAAGTGGAGTTTTTTGTATTTGTGAAAGTTTATCAGCCAAACGACTTAGGGCATAGGCGCTATCATACTCATGCTGAATCGACCGTGCAGCAGCCAGTGCCTCTGGTAACAATTCTGGCAGTTTCTCAGCCAAACTA
>CAXTSI010000191.1:0-15117 GCA_964246695.1 uncultured bacterium | reverse complement strand
TTTTCTCTCAGTAATTTCCCTATCGTGACAGTTGGGGTGCGGAATGTGGGATATATAGATTTGCCTTTTCACAAATTTTTACGCACTTTATAAATATCATTCCTATAAAAAATAGCCACTTGAGAAGACATAGTTAGTCAACTCAACTGGCTAATTCAATCAGCTTTTGCAAAGCTGCAACGTGATGCGAATGATGAGAGAGCGGCTTGTCAAGAGACATAGCTCCTTTTCAAGAAAAAGTTCGCCGTTTGCCTGTTCTCAAATCTTTTTATTCCTAGTCTCCACGCTGCGCTTTATTGCGGGCAAGCTCTTCTTCAACTGGGCTACGCTCATAGTCTTGTGACCCAAAAACCCGCTGAACCTGATCGTTACCCAATTCCTCGCCAGCTCTCTTCAGCATCTCTCCAGGATTTTTTTGGCGACTTCCAGTTCCCAAATCCTTAGGAATCACTTCTGCTGCTCGCTTACCGCTCTCAAGATAATCTTCGCCACCGATATCTGGTGTAACATTGGCGTTCTTTCCGATCTTTTGTTCTACTTCCGTAGTTGCTTGTTCTTTGGTTGCGTAATCCCCTGAATAATAACCTGCGGCTTGAACTGAGGTAGCGGGTATACTAATCAGCCAAACTAAACCAGCCAACATGATTATCGCAATTTTGCGGCGCAATTGATTAAATACTCTGTTAATTTCCAACATTTAGGAAATTCCCTCCAAGATTTGTGAATTCACGCTTTGAATCTTACGAATTTTGCATTTCCGCTGACTTCTGCCTATAGGCTGGTTAAGAGTATATATAAAGTAAGGTAAGCATTGGCACTGATTACAGTACCTTTATTGGGTAGACCACAAGATGACCGTAGGGGCGGGGTACCCCCGCCCCAGATGATGTGGTCAATTCAATTGAAAACTGCTAGAGGTTTTGAAGCGGAGGTTAGGCGATAGTCACATCTTTTGACAAGTACACATCTTGGATAGCGTGAAACAGCTTCACCCCTTCCTCAAAGGGACGCTGGAAAGTCTTCCTTCCGGAAATTAATCCCGTTCCACCAGCGCGTTTGTTAATCACAGCAGTGCGAATCGCTTCCGCAAAATCGTTCTTACCAGATGCCCCACCAGAATTAATTAGCCCAGCACGTCCGCAGTAGCAATTTAGCACCTGGTAACGAGTTAAATCAATGGGATTGTCGGTTGTCAAGTCTGTGTAAACCCGCTCATTGGTTTTGCCGTAACTTTGACCTGTCGCTTTAGCAACTGCTCCGTACCCATTGTTATTTTCCGCCAGCTTTTGTTTAATAATGTCGGCTTCAATCGTCACACCCAGATGGTTCGCCTGTCCAGTGAGGTCAGCGGAAATATGATAGTCTTTATCTTGCTTAAAAGCGTTGTTTCGTAGATAGCACCATAGAATAGTTACCATCCCCAGTTCATGGGCGCGTTTAAAAGCTTTGCTTACTTCCTGAATTTGCCGCGTGGATTGTTCTGATCCAAAATAAATTGTTGCACCTACCGCAGCTGCACCCAAATTCCAAGCTTGTTCCACATCGGCAAACATTACTTGGTCATACTGATTGGGGTAAGTGAGAAGTTCGTTGTGATTGATTTTGAGAATAAAAGGTATTTTGTGGGCGTATTTGCGCGAAACACTGCCCAATACTCCCAAAGTCGTAGCAACAGCGTTGCAACCTGCTTCTATTGCCAGCTTGACAATATTTTCCGAGTCAAAGTAGATGGGGTTGGGAGCAAATGATGCACCTGCTGAGTGTTCAATACCTTGATCTACTGGTAAAATCGAAACATAGCCCGTATTTGCCAGACGACCATGAGAATACAGTTGCTGCAGATTACGCAAAACTTGGGGATTGCGATCGCTGTTGATCCAAACTCGATCTACAAAGTCAGGTCCTGGTAAATGTAATAAATCTTTAGAAACTTTTGCTTTGTACGTAAGCAAGTCTTCTGCTTCTTTTCCTAGCGATGATTCAATTAAATTGGGTGTATCCAGCGTTGCCGTCATAATGTTTTCCTGAAAACTTTAGCGAATGCCCTTGCCTTTAAGATAGCATTCCTAATATTAGTCACATACTTGTGCGTACATTAACCACTGAATGTTATTACTCCTCGTCTTATCCTCTGCTAGGCGGCGTTTATTCCTTAAAATAAATTGATTTTTCCTAGTTGTGTACTTCTCTACTATTAGCTGGTGAATCTCATCACATTTTTCTTGGATAAATTTTGATTAATCACACATACTTAACCTTATTTAATAAATATAAATCTTTTGGTTTAAATAAACTATTCTTTTGGAAGATGCAATAGCAATTTCAATTTAATTGAAAATTATTATAGTCATCCTAAATCATTCATGAAAAACTTTAAGTAATGTAGGGTGGGCACTGCCCACCAAAACCCGGATCTGGTGGGCAGTGCCCAACGCCACTCCACGAAGACGCGGGGAACCCGCGCACTCTTTGTGGCTCCCCTACGTATATTTCAAAAATCAAATATGATTTTTATCGCAACGGTTATGAGTAAGAGTTTTTCAAACATTAACACTGTTGCTCGTCGGGACTCGGTGGGAAAGTGATAAATTGGTAGACATAAAAAATATATTAAAGTTCGTAGTTGCGCTTTAGCGTTAAAGCGCAACGACTATCCCTGAACTGCTAACCATGAAAATACTGGTACTGAATGCTGGATCGAGTAGCCAAAAGAGTTGTCTGTATGACATTACAAAAGAGGCTCTTCTTGAAGAAGCTTCCCAGCCGCTTTGGGAAGCGAAAGTAGACTGGAGCCATCATCAAGGCATGGCAGAAATCGAAGTAAAAACATCTACGGGTAAACGACTGCATGAAGAAATCCCCGCCGACTCCCGGCAGCAAATTATCGCTCATATGCTGGATACGCTGTGGCAAGGTTCCACTCAGGTGATTAGTCAGCCGTCAGAAATTGATGGGGTAGGACATCGTGTGGTACATGGGGGACAGGATTATCGCGAGAGTGTAGTGATTACAGAGGATGTTAAAAAGGCGATCGCTCGTCTTGCCAACCTCGCTCCTGCACATAATCCTGTGAATTTGGAAGGCATAGAGGCGATTGAGCAACACTTGGGAAAAGTCAACCAAGTAGCTGTTTTTGATACCGCATTTCATGCCCATCTCCCTGAGGCGGCGGCGATTTATCCCGGTCCCTATGAATGGGTAGAGCAAGGTATCCGTCGCTACGGGTTTCATGGCATCAGTCACCAATACTGCTCTCAACGCGCTGCTCATCTGCTCAATCGAGATTTAGCATCTTTGCGGTTAATCACCTGTCATTTGGGCAACGGCTGCTCTTTGGCGGCAATTAAAAATGGTCGTAGCATAGACACAACGATGGGCTTCACACCATTAGATGGATTGATGATGGGCACTCGTTCCGGTGCAGTTGACCCAAGTATTCTTATTTACCTTATGCGGCAATTTGATTACTCTGCGGACAAGCTAGACGATGTTCTCAATCGCGCTTCCGGTTTACGTGGAATTTCGGGGGTATCTAACGATATGCGCACCATTCACGAGGCGATCGCTCAAGGAAATTCCCGCGCTCGACTGGCTTGGGATATCTACGTCCATCGCTTGCGGTCTTATATTGGTGCTATGCTGGCTAGTTTGGGGGGATTGGATGCTTTGGTGTTTACCGCAGGTGTGGGTGAAAATGATCCGGAACTTCGCGCTGCGACTTGTGAAGCCTTTGCATTTTTGGGGCTAAAAATAGATCCAGAAAAAAATAGCCAGAAACCTGTTGATGTCGATATTGCTACCTCTAACTCGACGGTGCGGGTATTGGTGATTCAGACTCAGGAAGATTGGGCGATCGCTCAACAATGTTGGCAACTGTTGAAAAAATGAAGACATTCCTTGATTTAGCGTAGCGGAATTGAGGTAGGACTTACGTACTTTACAATTCGGTCATTTCAGAGAGAAAAGCGATATCCCTCAAACAGAACTCGTGCCACATTGTCAGGGCGCGGTTTCCGCGCCCCTACGGTCACTCGATTTTCCCCTGCTTCAAAATTATAAATTCAAAATTACAAACCCTTTATTTTCCATTGCAGAAGTGGCGTTCATCCGCATTCACATTGGGGTTATTCTTTAGATAGTTCTGCATCCAATCACAAACCCGGTTTGTCAGTTCATCCAACGATTCATTAATCCGCCACAACTTAACAGTACCATGATCTCCTGCCGTAGCCAGTAACTTGTCATCGCGACTCAAACTAATGCTGTTAAGTATGCCTTGATTTCCTTGCCAAGCTGTCAACTGCTGACCCGACTGCAAGTCCCACAACTGCACGTTGCCTTTATTATCACTACTGAAAATCCTCTTGCCATCGGGGCTGAATACCACTGATGTCACTGCTGGACCAAATAGCTGGAACATCTGTCCGTTCAGGTTGTCCGGCAAATTCCACAAGCGAATAGTGCCGTCCTCTCCACCACTAGCCAGCTGACCATCCCGGCTGAACGCCACGCTATAAACAGGTCCTAGATGACCTTCAAACTGCTTCTGCTGGTTACCCTGCAAGTCCCATACACGGACAATGGCGTCCTCTCCTGCGGTAGCTAATCGCTGACCATCCGGGCTAAAACTAACGCTGTTGATCGAACCTTGATGCCCTTTTAATTCTGCTAATTGCTTACCCTGTAAGTTCCACAGGCGGACAATGGCATCCTCTCCTGCGGTAGCTAATCGCTGACCATCCGGGCTAAAACTAACGCTGTTGATCGAACCTTGATGCCCTTTTAATTCTGCTAATTGCTTACCCTGTAAGTTCCACACACGGACAATGGCGTCCTCTCCTGCGGTAGCGAGTCGCTGACTATCAGGGCTAAAACTGACGCTGTTGACCGAACCTTGATGCCCTTTTAATTCTGCTAATTGCTTACCTTGTAAGTTCCACACGCGAACAGTGCCATCGTTGCCAGTAGTTGCCAGTCGCTGACCATCCGGGCTAAAACTGACGCTGTTAACCGAACCTTGATGCCCTTTTAATTTTACTAATTGCTGACCCTGCAAATCCAACACGTGGACAGTGCCATCATCTCCAGCGCTAATCAATTGCTGACCATCCGGGCTAAAACTAACACTTCTAACCGGACCTTTATGCACTTTTAATTCTGCTAATTGCTGATCCTGCCATTTCCACACGCGGACAGTGCCATCTCCTGGTGCGCTAGCCAGTCGCTGATTATCTGGACTGAACACTAAACCCCAGACCCGACCACCCCCTTGCAATTCTGCCTTTTTCTCACCCTGCAAGTTCCACACACGAACAAAGCTATCCTGTCCGCCGGTAGCCAGGAACTGACCATTCGGGCTAAATTTGATGGCGCTGAGATCGCCTTTATCCGCTATCCATTCTCGCAGCTGCTGAAGAGAGCGCAAGTTCCACAAACGAACCTTACTGTCATCTCCAGCGCTAGCCAGTAGCTGACCATCTGGGCTGAAAGCCACTCCCCAAGCCTCTTTGTCATGTTTTAGGGGTTGCCCAATCGGGTTGCCGTGCAAGTCCCATAAGCGGACAGTGCGGTCATCGCTTGCAGTAGCTAGTAGTTGACCATTCGGGCTAAAACTGACAGCCCTGATTATTGTTTGATGCCCTTTCCATTCTGCCTTTTTCTCACCCTGCAAGTTCCATAAGCTGATAGTGCCATTCTCTCCAACTGTCGCCAATAGCTGACCATCCGGACTAAAACTGAGGTTTCTGATTCTGCCTTGATTCGTATTCCATCCGCCTTTCCTCTGACCCTGCAAGTTCCATAAGCTGACAGTGCTGTCGTCCTGTTTGGCAATAGCCAGTAGTTGACCATTTGGCTGCAAACTGCTTCTGACTGTGCCTTGTCCTTCGATGCGGTTGCTTTCGGTGACTGTATAAATCGCCTTAAGCAGCGTTCCTTCTACTTGCTGTCGGATCTTTAATTCTGGCGGAAATAACTGCAAAAGTGGCTGTTTCAGGGAAATGACTGCTTGTAAACTCTTGCCTATTGCATCTAAGGTAGCTTGGTTTGAACCCAAGTATACTTCTGTCAATGCTCTATCTGTATTAGTTTAGTTGATCAGTGACTCTCTAAGATTAATTTGAGAGTAGATATACAACCCGCTTAGCCCCAAGATTACCCCAAAAGCAGTGCTCCATCGCAAACGAATGTTTCGGCGTTTTCGGACAATGCTACGCTGGACAAACTCAGCTTCTACCTTGTTAAACCAGTTGTCTTCGGACTTGAGTTCCTCCTTTAATACATCGAGATAAGGATTACCATTCCAGAGAAACTTTCCCGGTTTCTCTTTTAGATGTTCGTGGTTATCCGGTAGCCGCCGCGATCGCACCCATTTAGCATTAACTTTGTTTAACAAGTCTTCAGCAGAATCAAAAGTGCGATCCAATAAATCAACCACAGGTTCAGTCTTGGCAAGAATAAGTGGTGGTTGTTCCTTGGTTTTCACGCTTTTCCATTCTTCAGCCGCCGGAGTCAACCGCCGTTGCAGGTTTAAACTTCCCTCTTCATCCTCATCTTTTTTCCACGCCAGTAGCTTTTGCCATCCCCTTACTAAAGCATCATGGGCTGGCTCCACATATGGTTTACCCTCAGTGTCTTGTCCTTCCACAAGTAGGCGTACAGCCGAAAAACGCGAAATTACGTCGATCACCCGCTTTTGATCTGATTCTGGGTATTCTAGTTCAGATAAAGGTACTCGTCTACGAGCGAACTCATCACCTACCGCTACCATTCGCAGCATGACATTGCGGATAGTCAGTTCGTAAAGTTGATCCTGTTTAACTAACTCCTCATATTCCGCATCAGCTCTTTTGGTGAGACTTCGCATCACTCCACCCAATTCCTTGTAATCTGCCTCGGCGATCGCCCGGTCAATTGTTTCACCTTGTTCTTGCGCAATCTTTTGCCGCTGTAAATACTTAAGATAAAGCTCACTCAGTGTAAAAGATAATAGAGGTAAAGTCCCAGGCATGTCTGCCACCTCATCGATCAGGCGATCTATCAGATCAAAGTTGGGATCGTCCGATTTAAAATACATCACCCGTGCAGATGCAGGTTCTTCAATCGCTTTCCGCAATTCTGCTCGCGTCATCATTGGGACAGAAAATAGCGCCGAATTCCAATATGGCTTTAATGCTTTATTCCCAAATTGGGGTTCAAAGTCAGAGCGTAACGTCAGTATAATCCGTACTTTATCTGAATATTTTGCTACCATCGAAGCCAACAAGTTTAAAAAGTTTTCTCGCTCTTGCTCCTCGTGACAAAGAGTTATCAATTCTTCAAACTGGTCAATTACTAGTAGCAATTTTGAATTTGGATTCATCTGCATCCAAGCTGCTATACTAGCAGAAACACTCTGCACTTTTTGCTCGGTAGTAAAGCTGGTAATAGAGGGAATAGGCAAGTTTTCCTTTGCCAGTAGATTGTTCAAAGTCTTCAACGGCGACTCACCAGGACTCATGGGAGTCAAGATGCGCCACTGCTGCCGATGAGCAGATTTTTTTAGGTAAGGAATCAATCCCGCCTTCACCAAGCTGGATTTCCCGCTACCGGAAGTGCCTAGCACTACGGTCAACGGCTGCCCTAAGATGTGTTGGTAGAGTGTTTCAATCAACGCTTGTCTGCCGAAGAACAAATCGCTGTGTTCTTCATCAAACGATTTCAAGCCGCGATAGGGGTTTTTCGATTCATCTAGAGGCGGTGCTGGGGGTAGGTTTAATTGATGCCCAGGAGTGAGGAAGATATACTCGCCTTTATCATGCTTCTTCAAAGGCCAGATACCAGGGGTTTGCCGTCGGCGATTTCCAACAGTAGCTGGTTCAACGCGATCGCGCAAATAGCTGTACAAATCTGTAGCGGTAATCACCCCGTCTCCTGCTTGTTTGCCTTTTTCCGCAGGAGGATAGAGATCGGCTTTACCTTCTTCCAAGGCTTCTATCAAAGCGTTGGCAAATGGGGAATGATTGCCTTGACCGCGTTCTGCGTTAAGTGCAAAGGCATCGTCGGCTTTTTGATCGTAAGCTGCAGAGGTAATGATTTGCCAAGCTGGGTCCAAGATAAAGCGATCGTAACGCTCTTGATGAATCACCTCTGGAACTGGTAACAAATCTCTGGTAGTTGACCAGCGAAAGGCGCCGGCAAAACAGCAGTCAAGGATACCGAGGAAATGACGACAAGGCAATTTACTCAAGCTTTCTTGCACCTGAGTCATTGGTAAATAGGTTTTGGTGTCCCCCAGCTTGGCATCTTGGGGAATCAAATAACCTTCCGGACCATCATCCCCATTCAGGGCAATCCCATGACCCGCAAAGTAAAACAGCAAACGGTCATCTGATTTGACTTGTTGTGGGAGAATTTCCTCCAGCAGATTGTTCAGGGTTTTGAGGGTTGCTATTTCGTCAAAGCACACCCACACTTGGTATTTGTGCTTTTCTCGCAGAATCTCCACCAGCTTTTTGGCATCATTTACCGCGTTCTGTAACGGGGAAATGCCGTTGCCATAATTGTTAATTCCAATGACAAATGCCATATTGCGTGAGAACTCAACCATAGCACCAGATCCTTTTTTTGTCCAAAGTCCAATAATTTACCTTTAATGTAATATACACTTGAAGACATATGTATTTGAGTACATAATTGATGAATTGGGTTGTCGAATTTCATATGGATTTTGAACCTGAATTTGATGCTCTGTCTGAAGAAGTACAAGATAAGTTATATGCTTGTATAACTTTGTTGGAAACTTTCGGTTCTGAGCTAGGGCGTCCGCACGTTGACACACTTAACGGCTCGCAGTACACCAACATGAAGGAATTGCGGTTTAAGGCCGCAGATGGTGTCTGGCGAGTAGCGTTTGCGTTTGACCCAAAACGATGTGCGATATTGCTAGTAGCTGGTGACAAATCTGGTAAGAGTGAAAGTCATTTCTACAAACAACTTATTAAAAAAGCTGACGCCCGGTTCGACACCCACTTAGCTCAATTGAAAGAAAACCGAGAATAACTATGGGTATAACTTTGAGAGAAAAGCTAAAAAAGTTACCGCTAGAACGTCGCCAAAAAATTGAAGAAGAAGCAGCTATCCTTATAGCAGAGGAAATGACTAGACAACAACTTAGACAAGCTCTCAAGCTCACTCAAGAGCAGATAGCAGAACTTCTTCAAATCGATCAAGGGAATGTTTCTCGACTTGAACAGCGTACTGATTTAATGCTTTCAACTTTACGAAAATACATAGAAGCGATGGGAGGTAAGTTACGACTTGTTGTGGAGTTTCCTAATCAACCACCTGTTAACTTAGTTGGTATTTCGGAAATCGAAGAGTCAGATGAATTGTCTCTCACAAACCAACAACTCTAAATATTTGATAAATCCATTTCAAAGCCCCGATCTATGGGGCTTTCTTGCTATACTGATATCTGGCACCATTCTCAACAAGACCTAAAAAACCGGGTTTCTCAACCAAAGATTAAGGGTTTGACCATTAGTCATTCTCAAGAAACCCGGTTTTTCACCCAGGTGTAAGATGTGAGTATAGATTCAACATAAGAAACTTCGGTAATGAAAATAAACAGGCACAGACGCGCCAAGGTTCTGACTCAAGAGGAAATACAAGCAGTTTTTAAAACCGGGTTACGGATTGAGCGCGATCGCCGTCTGCCTGTTCACTGCTGCCAGAATTCACTCCAATAGTTATGCGATCGCGGCTTCAGTCGTTTTGTAAGCTTTCGACTTGACCAAATCCTCCGCCTCCTGGCGTTTCAATCACAAAGACATCGCCTGGATGCATTTGAACCTCAGCTTTGCTAGCGAGGGGTTCGATTGTCCCATCACGGTGTTCTACCCAATTGCGCCCGATCGCCCCCGGTTCGCCACCTTTTAACCCAAACGGCGGCTGTTCGCGATGACCTGATAAAATTGCAGCAGTCATCGCTTCGCGAAATTGAATCCGCCGAATCACTCCATTTCCACCCCTGTGTTTTCCATTTCCGCCACTATGAGGACGGATGGCAAACTCTTCCACTAAAACCGGGAATCGCCACTCTAACACCTCCGGATCGGTGAGGCGTGAGTTAGTCATGTGCGTTTGAACAGCATCAGTTCCGTTAAAGGTTGCCCCGGCACCAGAACCACCACAAATGGTTTCATAATACTGATGTCGCTCATTGCCAAAGGTGAAATTGTTCATGGTGCCACAAGCCGCTGCCATTATACCAAGCGCACCATACAGGGCATTTGCGATCGCTTGCGACGTTTCGACGTTGCCGGCGACGACTGCGGCTGGATATTGTGGATTCAACAGACAGCCCTCTGGAATAACGATCTCTAGAGGTTTGAGGCATCCTGCATTCAGGGGAATGTCATCATCAACTAGTGTCCGAAAAACATAAAGGACAACCGCTTTGCAAATCGCTACCGGGGCATTCAAATTTGTAGATTGCTGCCCACAGGTGCCAGTAAAATCAATCCGGGCAGCGCGATCGCGACGATCAATCGTAATCTTGACTTTAATCTCACTTCCACCATCCATACAATAAGTAAAGCTGCCATCTTTAAGCACATCAATCACGCGCCGCACCGATTCTTCAGCATTATCTTGGACATGCTGCATATATGTTTGCACAATCGCCAGTCCGTAATGCTCGATTATGCGGCGGAGTTCCTGCACGCCTCGCTCATTAGCGGCGATCTGTGCCTGGAGATCGGCTAAATTTTGAGCGGGATTGCGAACCGGATAGTTACCTGCTGTCAACAATTCTAGTAATTCTACTTCTCGGAAGCGTCCTTGCTCTACAAGCTGAAAATTATCAAGCAAGATGCCTTCTTGATCTATAGTAGTGCTGTGTGGTGGCATCGAACCTGGTGTAATCCCGCCAATGTCGGCATGGTGTCCGCGTGAGGCGACGTAGAACAATGGAATTGCAGCCTGGGAGGTAAAAACCGGAGTGATAACTGTGATATCTGGAAGATGCGTACCCCCGTTGTAGGGATTATTTGAAATATAGGCATCACCAGGTTTAATTGTATTGCCTTTGGCTTGGATTAAACTACCCACGCTTTCACTCATCGAACCAAGATGGACTGGAATATGGGGCGCGTTGGCAACGAGTTGTCCGTGTTGATCAAAAATGGCGCAGGAGAAATCGAGCCGTTCTTTAATGTTGACGGAGTAACTTGTGTTTTGCAACGTGATGCCCATTTCTTCTGCGATCGCCCGCACTAAATTGTTGAAAATTTCCAACAGAATGGGGTTGGGGGCAATAACTCCCGTAAAGACGTTCCGCTGTTCCGTCTCTTCCCCCACTCCCGTCTCTTCCCTGCTCAAAATTAGGTGATTGCGTTCGGTTAATTCTGCACACCAACCAGGCTCAATGACGTTTGTGCCGGTGGGTTCGACAATCAGGGCAGTTCCTGTAATCCGATCGCCAGGTCTTAAATCTTCACGTTGATAAACGAGGGCATGATGCCAGTTACCTTTGGTGTAAATTTGTACCGTCGCGATGGCAGAGAGCGGTGTAGTTCTGCTCGATGTCAGCATCGGTTCTTCAAGGTCGATAGTCCGTCCCACCACTTCCACAGAAACCGCTTCCACCATCAGCACTTTATCAGGCATCGTGAAACCGTAACGTTGGTGGTAGGCTTGGTCGAAGCGATCGCGCATAGAAACCACATTTCCAAAATCTACAACCAAACTAGAATCCGTCCCTGCATAGCGTAGATGTGCTTTGAGCAGAACCTGGATTTGAGACTCATCTATACCCTGTTGAACAATTTCAGTGCGACTATCTATAGAAAGCGTGGTCAGCATTTGTTTGAGCATGGGTAGTTCGGACTCGGTTAATTGAACTTCCACTGCCTTTTCTTTAAGAGTTCGCACATCTGCCAATCCAATACCGTAGGCAGATAGCACCCCTGCATAGGGATGAATGAAAATTCGCGTCATCCCTAGCGCTTCGGCAATCAAGCAAGCATGTTGTCCGCCAGCACCACCAAAGCAGCAGAGCGTATATTCCGTGACATCGTAGCCGCGTTGAATCGAGATTTTCTTAATCGCGTTCGCCATTTTGTTGATTGCGATCGCTAAAAATCCTTCTGCTATTTGTTCTGGCTGTTGTTGAAAACCAGTTTTTTCGATGTCGGCTGCCAATTCGGTAAACTTTTGCCGTACAATCTCAGTGTCAAGCGGCAAGTTACCTTCAGTGCCAAACACAGACGGGAAGAAAGCGGCTTGAAGTTTGCCGACCATCACATTGCAATCAGTTACCGTTAACGAACCACCTCGACGGTAAGAAGCAGGACCTGGATATGCGCCTGCCGATTCAGGACCGACTCGATAGCGAGATCCATCAAAGGAAAGAATCGACCCTCCACCCGCAGCTACGGTATGAATCGACATCATCGGCGCACGCAACCGCACTCCAGCAACTTCGGTTTCAAATGAGCGCTCGTATTCACCGTTGTAGTGCGACACATCGGTGGATGTCCCACCCATATCAAATCCGATGATGCGGTCAAAACCTGCCATTGCGCTTGTCTTCACGGCTCCAACTATTCCGCCTGCAGGACCAGATAGGATACTGTCTTTGCCTTGAAATCGGTTAGCATCAATTAAACCGCCGTTGGATTGCATGAACATGAGTTGGGGTGCTGCACCGTCTATCGGTGCTGGAAATTCTGTAGCGATTCGATCCACGTAGCGCCGTAAAATCGGAGACAGATAGGCATCAACGACAGTGGTATCGCCTCGGCTAATTAGCTTCATCAGTGGACTGACTTCATGAGACACTGAGATTTGGGTAAAACCGATTTCACGGGCGATGGCGGCAATTTGTTGTTCGTGGTTGGGGTAGCGGTAGCCGTGCAGAAATGCGATCGCACAAGAAAGAATGCCCGCGTCGTATGCTGATTGTAGCGATTGTAGAAGTTGAGGATTAATTTGAACGCTCATCAGTTCTTCACCCTCAGCGCTATAACGTTCTTCGACTTCAATCACCCGTTCGTAAAGCATTTCGGGCAAAACAATGTGACGCGCAAAGATGTTCGGACGATTTTGATAACCAATGCGTAAGGCATCACGGAAACCTTTGGTGATTAGTAAAAGAGTGCGATCGCCCTGGCGCTCTAATAGTGCATTCGTCGCCACTGTCGTTCCCATCTTGACAACAGCAATTTGCTCAGTCGGGATTGGCGCATCAGATGGAATTCCTAAGATATCTCGAATACCTTGAATTGCCGCATCTGTGTAACGTTCTGGATTTTCAGACAACAGTTTGTGAACGATGATTCTACGATCTGGTCTTTGTGCCACTATATCGGTAAACGTGCCGCCTCGATCAATCCAAAACTGCCAACGTTCAGTGTTCATGGAATGATTATTTTGAACGGTATTAACAGTTGACATTGTAATTTCCTCGGTTCGTTAAATACAGCCTACTAATAGAATTGAGAACATTTCTACTTCAGATGTAGGAAGTTTTGCGACAAGTGTAAGTATTAGGGCTGTTAGTAGTTAGTTGTTAGTTGGCGAACAGCCTCTTAACAGAAGTTACTCCCTTCCCGCTCGAAGAATACCTATTTGAATGAACCACGTACTGCAAAGCAGAAGCCGCAGGCTAGACGCGAAGTACGCGTTCGCGTAGCGTCTCCGTCAGGAGAAGAAAGAAGAGAAGAAGATCGGTAATCTTATAGCGGGAAGGGAGTAATATAGTTAGGTTTTATTATGCCTACCTACTTATAGCAGTCCTAAATGAATTGTGAAAGTCCAGAAACCCGGTTTCTTTAAGAAACCGGGTTTCTAAAGCATGGAATTTTCACTCTTGTAATAGGATTGCTATAGATAATAATTAACAGTTATGGATGATTGGATAAATGTGTGCAAACCATCAATTTATTCCTACATTGATCGTAAATGCGACCATTGCCATTTTTGTTGTTGAGCATTCCATTTCACAGTAACGATTTCTGACGGTGGTTCAATGCGATCGCCATTTTCATCAAATTTGATAGTTCCTGTTACTCCCTGTTCTGCGCTTTGCTGTCGTTTGAAATACTGATCCATTAGTTCGATGAGAGAGTGGCTATTTAGTAACGGTTGATGGGTTTGGTTGTGATAGCGTTCTAAAACTCTTAGAATAATCAACACTGCATCAAACGCGGTTGCACTGCGCCATGTTAGATTTTCTTCTCCCCAAAGTTGAGCGCCAAGGCGACAAAATTGCTGAGAGATGATATTGGCACTATTACAGCCATTTATTTGACTGTGCCAATGCCAGGGAATACAAGCGATAATTTGACCTTGATTTGGATTGATTGAATCATACTGACGATTTTCATGCATCCAATGCAAAACATTCTCTTGATAGAATGTGGCGGAACCTGCAATTAAACAGTTTTTCAGATTGAGCCGACTAATGAGTGCAGTGTTATTAAGAGAATTTGGTTCAATTCCTCCGTCAGGAATGACAATAATGATATCAACGCTCTGCTGATGAATATTGGATAAATACTCTCGAATTTGATAATAATCTTCACTGAGATAGTCACACTCTGATAAAACAAGGAACTGCTGGCTATATTGCTCAAGGTATTTCTTAATACTGGTTCTATAAGAGGTGCTATAGCTGCTATTTTTGTTATATATAATCGCTAGTCTTTTAGGGTTTTCAACTGAGGAAATGTCAGCCAAATAGTAAATCAACTGCTTAGCGCTGATGCTATCTTGAGTTGTGAGCCTAAAAAAGCACAATTTTTCATCTTCAAACAAACTAGAAAGCTCATTGGATGTACTACTATAATTGACCAGAGTTAAACCTTTTTTAGAATAAAAACTTAACGATCTTTTAGTCATTTCACTTGAGTAATGACCGAGAATTGCCATTTTATGCGGTCAGCCGGGAAAGCATGTATGAGGATGAGAGACTCTAGTGGCTTACTTGATCGATACTAATGTACTGCTGCGAAGCGCAGATCCTGCTCACCCGATGTATAACGATGCAACCAACGCGGTTTCCTTACTGAGGAACCAAATTGTCACTATACCCAAAAGTTTTCAGGGGCTGGAAGCATAACCAAGTATTTTAGT
>CAXTSI010000190.1:0-15126 GCA_964246695.1 uncultured bacterium | reverse complement strand
TCGTTCGCGCAGCGGCGACCACTGGAGTTGAGAAGCGTTGCGAAGCAATCTAAAAGCTTACTACATCAGCTTTTCGCTGATTCTGAATGGTTGCTTTATTTCCGCGCCCGCTGTACTAGGAGAAAACCAATTATTAATCACCAATAACTCATAATTAATCACTCAAATCGAAATTTTTACAATAATTAATTAGAAACAATATTTTTTCTGGCTAGGAAAAACGCTATGAAATAGTTGTAGTTAAAAAAACGGTTATATTTTTCCAGGGGAAATGCAAGGCAAAATCATTCCTAACCAAGGATTACAAAAGCAGATAGTGGCGACTAGAGACATTACAGAGTGCAAGCAAGTGGAAAAGACTTGGCAAACAAGGGAAAAGTGTCGGCGAAAATACAGCCAAACGTTAATGCAATTGGCAAGGAGCAAAACATTCCAACAAGGCAACCTTGACGCGGCATTAAAGGAAATCACGGAAGCCACTGCTCAAACGCTGGATGTAGAGCGAGTTAGTGTGTGGTTGTACAACTCAGATTGCTCAAAAATTGAATGTATCGATTTGTACGAAAGAAGTGCCAAACGTCATTCTTCCGGTATTGTTCTGGCTTCATCGGATTATCCTGCTTATTTTCAGGCTTTAGAAGCGGAACGTACAATTGCAGCCCATGATGCTTTCAACGACAAAAGAACTCAAGAATTTTCTGAGTCTTATCTTTCTGTGTATGGCATCACTTCTGTGCTGAATGCATCAATTTGGTTAGGAGGTTGTTTGGTGGGGGTAGTGTGTCATGAACATATTGGGACGGAACGCGAGTGGACTTTAGAGTCAGAGAATTTTGCAGGTTCTATAGCTGATTTCGTCACACTGGCAATACAAGCATCGCAACGAAGCGCTACACAGTTCGCCAAGGAGCAAAGTGAGGCGCGATCCCGGGCAATTTTTGAGCGTTCCTTAATAGCTATCGGACTTGTAGACATGAAAGCACGGATTGTAGATACCAATCCGGTGCTGTGTCAAATGCTAGGATATAGCCGGGAAGAACTATGTGGCAAGCACTTTACAGATTACATTTCCCAACATGGAGAGGATTTAGAGCTTTATAAACAATTGATAGCAGGAATTAATGTAGACGAGGAGCAAAACCGAACTGCAACACATCCCTTGGAGATGGAAAGACGTTTTTTGCATAAAGATGGTCGGTTAGTTTGGGCGAACCTGAGCATTTCTCTAATTAAGAACACAAAGGGCGAACCTGAGTTTTTCCTCGCCATGATCGAGGATATTACTGAACGCAAACAAACCGAGTTGAAACTGTGCGAAATTAAGGAAGCAGCGGAAGCTGGTAGTCGGGCAAAAAGTGAATTTTTAGCAACCATGAGCCACGAACTGCGGACACCTCTCAACGCGATTATGGGGTTGTCCCAATTGCTGCAACAAGAAATGGTTGGCACTCTCAATGACAAGCAGAAGGAGTATGTCGATTGTATTTATACCAGTGGTGAACACCTGCTGGCGCTGATCAACGATATTCTTGACCTGTCTAAAGTGGAAGCACGTAAAGAAGAACTCTTGCTGTTACCTTTGCAAGTGCAACAATTGTGTGATTATGTAACATCGACAGTTCGCGATCGAGCATTAGAAAAAGGATTGCAACTGACAACAGAAATTGATGAGAATGCAGATATTTGCATTGCCGATGACCGACGAGTCAAACAGATGCTACTAAATCTTCTGACCAACGCTATCAAATTTACCCCAGCAGGTCAGGTGTCACTGTTCGTCAAAAAAGTACCTCAAGGCATTACATTTACAGTATCAGATACAGGCATTGGTATTGACCCAATTCAATTTAAATTTCTGTTTGAACCGTTTAAACAGCTCGACAGTCAATTGAATCGTCAGTACGAAGGCACTGGTTTGGGTTTAGCTTTAACGCGCAAGTTAGCGCGATTGCATGGTGGAGATGTGACTGTGGAATCAACTTTGGGAGAAGGCAGTCGGTTTCACCTGTTTCTACCAGACAAAGTGCAAAAGAGAGCAGGGAGTGCAGGAGTTACGGGAGAAGATTCTGACTCCCCTGCCCCTCATTTTGCTTCCACAACTAAACGTATTTTGCTTGTAGAAGACGAAGAACACACGGCGATCCTGCTGCAAGATTATCTTCAGACAATTGGCTATCAAGTCGAGCGGATAGAAGACGGGAACAGCTTTTTAGATCGGGTGCGAAGCCAACAGCCAGATTTAATTTTGTTAGATTTAATGTTAGTAGGAGATCTCCAAGGCTGGGATTTGCTAAATAGCCTGCGACAACAGCCAGATTTGCAAGATTTGCCTGTGGTAATGATGATGCCAAAGAAAACGACTGATGAACACGCAAGCATTGCCGATCCGCAGTCAGCTTGCTTAAAGCAACTGGGAGCTAACGAATATATTAATAAACCAGTTGGCATCGTCCAACTGGAATCAATACTGATGCGGTATTTGAGTTAGTTGTTGATTGCTAATTGCTAATTGCTAATTGCTAATGGCTAATTGCTAATTGCCATTAGCCACTAACCACTAACTACTAACCACTAACCACTAACAATTTTCTCATTTTTACATGACGAATGCCTGCTTCTTCAAATATTTCTCCTTCTTGCTGAAAACCCATTTGCTGATGTAAACCTTTCACATATTCTTGGGCATGAATCACAACTTCTGGGATATTTTTGCTAGCTATAATCTCCAAAGCCTTTTCCATAATTTTCTTGCCAATACCTTGCCCTCTAGCTATAGGCAAAACAGCTAACCTCTCTATCTTCGCAGTTTTTTTATCCAAATATCTAATTCTAGCAGTACCGACATATTGATCATCTAGATAAGCAATCAACTGCTCAGAAAATTCATCTTGACCATCAAAATCTAAAGCCGGATCTACCCCTTGTTCTTCCTGAAAAACAGATTTTCTCATTGCTTGAATTGCCATTAGTTCCTCAGGCAACTCAACAACTTTAATAACTACATCACTCATCAAAATTTCTTGGCGTTCTTGGCGTCTTGGCGGTTCAATTATTAAGGTGGGCAATGCCCACCCTACTGAAACTGCCCTCGTCTTGGCGGTTCAATTATTAAGGTGGGCAATGCCCACCCTACTAAAACCGTGTTTAATTACGAATTACGAATTGTCAATTACGAATTGTTTTATTCAGCCCCTTCTATGGGCGCAAAACCTTGGCGCTGAATATTTTCAGTTATTGTGCGCGGTTCCAAGAATTGCAGCAGGTAATCAGGTCCTCCTGCCTTAGAACCAACTCCAGAAAGCTTGAACCCACCAAAAGGTTGCCGTGCAACTACAGCACCCGTGGTGGTGCGGTTAATGTACAAATTCCCGACTTCAAACTCTGACTGCGCCATTTGAATGTGCGAAGGAGTTCTGGAGTAAAGTCCACCGGTCAAGGCGAAGTTAGTGCAGTTAGCAACTTCTAGCGCCTCTTGAAAGTCGTTTACCCGAATAACTGCCACAACTGGACCAAAAATTTCTTCTTGGGCAATTGTCGCGTTTGGTGAGACTTCTGTAAAAATCACAGGACCGATAAAATATCCGTTATCCAGTGCTGGAATTTCCAAAGCAACTTTTGCTTCTGCCTTACCTTTCTCAATATACTCACGGATGCGCGAGCGTGCATTTGCATCAATCACAGGACCAACTTGCGTACTGGGTAACTCTGCTTCCCCAATGTTAAGTGATTTCGTCGCTGCCACAAAACGTTCCACAAAGGCATCATAAACAGCATTATGCACAATCACCCGCGAACAAGCAGAACATTTTTGTCCGGTGTAACCAAACGCCGACTGCACAACCCCAACAACTGCAGAGTCTAAATCAGCACTTTCGTCCACAATAATAGCATTCTTGCCGCCCATCTCGGCAATCACTCGCTTCATATGCTTTTGACCAGGCTTGAGAATTGCCGCTTCTGCGTAAATTTTACATCCTACTTCTTGCGATCCAGTAAAAACAATCACATTTGTTTCCGGGTTATTCACCAGATAAGCGCCGACTGTCGAACCCTTCCCAGGTACGTACTGAAATACACCTTTGGGTATCCCAGCCTCGACCAAGATTTCCGTCAATTTTGCCGCAATTACAGAAGACGTTTCCGCAGGTTTCAGCAAAGTACAATTACCAGCAACTAACGCTGCTACCGTCATCCCTGTAGCAATAGCAATCGGAAAATTCCAAGGAGAAATCACCACTGCAATTCCTCGTGGCTGGTAGATATAGCGATTCGTCTCGCCAGGGATGTCGTAATTGTAACCTTGATCCAGCCGTTCCATCTCGTCGGCGTAGTAACGAAAGAAATCTATCGCCTCGGAAACCTCAGCATCCGCCTCACGCACCGGTTTCCCAACTTCCAAAACTATCCAACTATTTAGTTCAGCGCGGCGTCCTTCCATCAAGTTAGCAGCTTTCCGCAAGACATCAGCGCGTTGTTTTACAGGTGTTTTGCGCCAACCAGGAAATGCATCTTTTGCAGCTTGCATCGCCTGTTGGGCTTGTTCAACGCTGATCTGTCCGACTTTACCAACCACCTCACTATAATTAGAGGGATTGACGGAATCGATAGTTTGTTGAGTGTTGACGTACTCGCCGTTAATTAGCGGTAGGTAGGTTTTGCCTAATTGTTGGCGGACAGTTTGAAAAGCTTGAGCAGATTTCATTCTTGCCTCTTCTTCAGCATAATCGGTATCAGCCGCACCAGAAAAATTGGCAACGGATTTTGTAGCGGATGTAGCGGATGATTTATTTATCAGTCCGACAGTTAAATTATCCGTTACATCCGTTGCCACCGCACCAGCAAAATTGGCAACGGATTTTGTAGCGGATGTAGCGGATGATTTATTTATCAGTCCGACAGTTAAATTATCCGTTACATCCGTTGCCACCGCACCAGCAAAATTGGCAACGGATTTTGTAGCGGATGTAGCGGATGATTTATTTATCAGTCCGACAGTTAAATTATCCGTTACATCCGTTGCCACCGCACCAGCAAAATTGGCAACGGATTTTGTAGCGGATGTAGCGGATGCTTTGTCTATAAGTCCCACAGTTAAATTATCCGTTACATCCGTTGCCACATCCGTTGCCACATTCGTTGCCACTATCGGCGGTGCAATAAGTTCCTCCACTGGACGATTTTCCATATTTTGCCGTAAAAAGGAACTATTAGCAGTATTTTCTAACAAGCGGCGAATCAGATAAGCCATTCCTGGCAGAAGTTCACCGTAAGGACAGTAAACTCGGACTCGATAACCCCGATCGACTAATGCTGAAGCTATTTTATCCCCCATACCGTAGAGGACTTGCATTTCAAAGCAACGACGGGGGACATTTAAACTTTCAGCTATTGCTATGGCACGAGCTTGCGATCGCATGTTATGGCTACCAATCGCAGAATACACATATTGGTGATTTTCTAGCAATAACTCAGTTAGCTTCTCAAAGTTAGCATCTGTTGCTGCTTTATCATTGTAAACTGGCTGCCGCCAATCTTTCTGCGCGGCTTTAATGGTTTCCTGATCCCAGTATGCACCTTTGACCAAACGGATCGTAATCGGATAACTACGCTGTTTTGCCCAAGCAATCAAGTCAAGTACATCTTGCTCGCTGTCCCGCAGATATGCTTGGATTGTGATGCCAATATCTGTACGTTGCCTAAACTCTTGTTCCAGCAAGAATTTTTTCAAGATGCTAAGAGTTAGGTTTTTGTAGGCATACTGTTCCATGTCAAAATGAACAGCAGCGCCTAGTTCTTTGGCACGACGTAACAGGAGGCGGATGCGATCGCCTACCCGTTCCTCACTACCTTGAGCATCCAGTGGGTCAAATTGGGAGTAAAATGCCGTTAGCTTTACAGAAACTTGGACCTTTGGTAATGCTTCACCATCGGCTTCGTCAATTAAAGGAACTGGCGTCCAACTCTTCGATGCTTGTACCAGTTGTTGCATTAATTCCAGATATCTATCCAGGTAAGACTGGGCTTCTGGTTCGGTAATCACTGCCTCACCCAATAAATCTACGGTGAAAGCCATTTTTTCCTTACGCAGTCGTTCTATCGTCTTCAGCGCCTTTTGAATATTTTCTCCGGCAATATATTTATGAGCTAATGTTTCTGTTGCTGTGGAAACAGTTGTAGCAGCAACTTGCCCTGGCATTGAGTCGGGGTTAGCAAAGTTTAGCATCGCCTTGAGGGCTGCTGGTAGTTCTACCGACTCATCCCCTAGATATTCTTGTAAATGCGCTGCAATTTCCGGTTTACTACGTAAAGCAGGAAGAGTGTCAATAAAGCGAAATAGCTGCACCCGCAATCCAGGATTGCTCATCGCCCAAGCTAGTAATTTATCATCCCAGCGCATCTGATCGCGCAATGCAGCAAAAAACGAACGACTCTCCTGCGTCGCAGCTAAAAGCTGTTTGGCGATTTCTTGGGTTTTAGCTTCGTAGGTGCTTTTTTGAACTTGTAATACCACTGACAACAGACTCCTTGTTCAACGCAAGGCTTTGTTTGCAAAGCCTGTATCTTCTATTGTGGCTTTTTGCTTGTGCTACCACCACATCCAGAGTGCAGGAGTAGTCAATTTTTTTGAAAATTTAACGAACCGCCAAGACAAGGGCAGCGCTGCAGGGGGCTCACGCCCGCACGAGACGGCGACTGCCCGCGCCAAGGACGCAAAGAAGACAAGTAATTTTACTTGCTAGACGGTGTGATTTGACGAACAGGCGAGGCTCAAGCAGTTGTGGCTGTGTCAGCAGCATTATATTGTTGGCGGATTGCTTTGAGAACTTGCAGTAACTCAATAGACGATTCAGGGCGAATCAGGCTGAGATCTGGCAATAGTTGATAAGTGGGAGGATTTCCTTGCTGAATATAGACAAACTGATACCGCATTCCGTTAGTAGTCAATCCCCAAACTGATGTTTGACACTCTAGACTTTTATAAGTATAAGTAAGCAATTGTGGTAAACCCTCCATCGCATCAACCGTAGTATTTTTAGATTCAATCACCAGTATCCAAAAGGGGGTAGTTACTGTTCTTCCTTGCGGCTTGTTAACAGCCAAAATATCCATGCGTCCTTTGATGATTGTGTCTTCATCTTCCACTGAGATGTCAGCAATATTTTCTTCTAGAGTTATTTTAATGATGGGCTGATAAAAGCCTGCCAACTTCATTAACGGCGCAAGGAGGAGAAATTTTACTTGCCCTTCAGAGATTTTACCCGCTGCGTAGTAACTGTGAAATAAATTGCGGATTTGCAACACTTCTTGTTGTTCAAATTCTGTGAGAAATTCCAGAGATAATAATGATGTAAACGAGTTATTCAATTGCTCTTCAAATTTTAAAAGCCGTTGAACATCTGACAAACTGAGATTTCTGGTGTCTATACTGGTTGTCATTGCTTGATTCTTCTCTTCTAACAACTACGATCGCAGTTGGGCTAAATGCTTTTACAGCTAGACTTCATCCATAAGGAGAGAGCACAAGATTAAGACATTATTTTGCACCTTTAGATTGCAAAGAATTGTAGGCTTCATTGATCTGATCTGCTGACTCTTGTAGTAAGCGTTGTTCACGAGCATTTCTTGGTAATACCAGTTGGCGCTCAATACCTTGCCTACCAATGATACATGGAAGTCCAAGAAAAACTTCACTGCCTACACCATAGTTAGAATCTGCTCTCACTGATACTGGAAATATCTGCTTTTCATCTCGCAGGATGGTTTCAATTAATTGACAAACTACTGTTGATATGCCATAGCTAGTATTTCCTTTACGTTCAGAAATGTTATAGGCTCGCTTACGCGTCAACTCTGCGTACTCGAACTGAATTTGTTCGAGCTTTGCTCCTTGTGGTATCGGAAACTCAGTTAACGGAATTGTCCCAATAAATGCACTAGACCAAACGACAAATTCACTGTCTCCATGCTCTCCAATTACATAAACATGAACGTCTTGTTTACTAACATTCAGTCGCTTCCCAAGTTGATATCTCAATCTGGCAGTATCAAGAACAGTTCCCGAACCTAAAATTAGGTTTTCTGCTCTAGTGGAACAGGCGATCGCAATCCGCGTTAGTACATCCACTGGATTGCTCACGATCAGCACGATTGAATTCGGTGCTACTCGATCCAATTCTTTCATCGTCCTCCGCACGATCTCTGCATTTTCGCTCAACGTATCTAATCGCGTCTGTCCTTGTTTTTGCTGCACCCCAACAGTTACGACAATGACATCAGAATCAGCTAAATCTTCATACCGATCTGATGGTAGAATTTCCATTTCTTCAAGTAAGGGAATTGTATCTTCAATATCCCATGCTTGCCCTTCAGCCTTTGATAACGTTCTGTCAAAAAGAACAACTGTTACACATTTACGAAGTAGCACTAAAGCATTTGCTACGTCTGCACCAACATTACCCGCACCAATGACACCGACCTTAGATGTTTTGCTACTCATGTGAAATTAATTACCCAAGTTGCGCTCTTTTTATAGTTAGGGCTGGTAATGGGTAATGGGGTAATGGGTAATGGGAAGAAAGAACTGAGTCCCTTTTTCCCAATTACCAATTACCAATTACCAATTACCAATTACCATGCATCATATACGTCTAACTAGCAACTTGGGTTAATTAAGAATTTTCAAGTTACTTTAAGCTCAAGCTAGCCTTCAGGCACGCGTGGGCGTCAACACCTACAAGATATTTACATCACGCCCAACGCATCCTACGATTGAACCTAACCTATTAGGAACCTTACTTTTCACTCTTATCTGGAAAACCTCGCTTCCATTCCTCTCTCCTGCTTTTGAGAGGCTTTGAATTCTCACCCGAACCTTTTAGGGAAGGGGGCTGGGGGTTAGGTTTTGCGTTGGTTTTTCCACATGACGTGAAAAGTCAGATTAGGAACAATCAGTAGGATGCGTTGCGGCTTGACGCAAATATCGCTTTTAGTCTTGGTGGCGAAGGTGCCATGCAGCACCAAAAGCCGCCCCAGATCCTGCTAACAATCCAGTACTCATTCCCTCTATAGTTTTATTAATTGGGCTTTGTTTAAGGCACTCATTTGTAATTCTGCCTTGCAAGCACATGTTACTCTCTGCCCAGCTTGTAGTGCCTCCTAAAATTACACCAGTCACACTACAGCAAATAACAAGCATCAAAAGGCGTTTGGTTTTTCTATCCATAGATGGTTGCGAAAAATTTTGTGTATGGTTAGGTTACCCAAAACTACTTTACACTCTTGTGTTCCTTTTGTCAGGATTGTCGAGAGATTTGTCGCCACCCAATTGCCTGTAAAAGCGTTCAGATGTGAATAAGCTTGTAGTGATTCGCTACATGAAGAGAGTGGGCTGTTTTTTCTGACTCACCTACACGGTAGCAATTGCGACCTTGTGCTTTTGCTTTGTAAAGTGCTTTATCTGCCTTTTGGAGGATGACAGAAGGACAACTGTTGGGCGAAAAATGCGCTCTAGATACTTTTCATCAAACCCAATACCTTGATCTTCCACTAAAATTTGACAGACCGAGTTGATTCCAAGGGTTTGGCTGTAGATTTTCACGGCGGGTGAATTTTGACCGTGAAACTTGAGTGCATTACTGATGAGATTTTGCATCAGCTGATGAATTTGACCTAGAGAATTTATAGGTTAGGTTCAGATCAAATAAATAGGATGCCGTGGGGTTGAATTTATCTGGGATTGCAGTTAGTCAAACTCAAATTTTTCAAAGAAATTAACTCCTGTAAAATTACTTAAGTAGGTTTTTTATTAGAGATTAATGTTTAAATCGATTATCTGGTGATTCTAAAGAGTGCGAAAACCGTAGAGCTACCAGACACATGCTGAGAGCCACCGGATTGTATCCGGTGGGTGAAAGCTAATAGCTATTTTTAAATAGCCAGCATATTCTTTTAATGCTCAGTAAACAATTTTTCTCTGAGAAGTCTTTTTATTACACCTGAGAAACTTACTCCCCATTTTAAAGCTAACTTCTCTAGTATTTCTCTTTCATGCTCATCCAGGTAGACAGGTAGTTGTTTTTTTCTTGTCATTTCTTTAACTTGATTGCAGTAGCACTCTAATAGTGCTATAGTAGCATAAGGGAGGATAAGAGATGTTCAAGACGCAACAAATTAAATTAACAGGAAACATATCAGATGAATTACATGATTACTTGGTCTATTTGTGTGAGCAGGCAAGCTCATTAGCCAATTGTGTTATTTACCAAATTAAACAAAAACACTTTGAAACTTGTGAACGAGTAGAGTTCTTTGACCGGGATGATTTTTACCGTTCCGGATTCAAAACTAAACGAGTATCCGTTGACAGTTATGCTCAACTCTGCAAGGAGTTTACTGACAATAAACATTACAAAGCTTTGGGTGGACAGCAAGCGCAACAAGTTATCAAAGGAGTGATTGAAAGCTTTAAGGGTTACAACGAGCTTTTGCCACTATTCTTTAAAGGAGAATTAAAAGGCAAGCCAAAGATGCCCAAGTACCGTAGTAAAGGTGGGCTAGCTTTATTTACCATTCCTGCTCAAGCGCTGAGATTTGATATTGAAACTGGCTTATGTCGGTTGCCAATCAGTAAAGAATTGAGCAAGGATGCTCCATCAGACAACTGGATCAAGAGTGGATTTGGGTTCAAACCAGAACAGATTTGTGAGGTCAGAATACTGCCCCGCAACCGTGTCCTGTATGCGGAATACGTGTACAACGACTCGGAGTCCTTAGTGGGTGCGTCGTGTTTGTTGGGGTTGAATCCAACTGAAGCTCTAGGAATTGACCCTGGTACAGTTAATTGGATTACGGGGGTTTCAACCCTCAATAAATCCTTCATCATCGACGGTAGACAACTAAAGTCAATCAATCAAAGATATAACCGTGCTGTTGCCAAAATAAAGATTGGAAAACCCCAAGCCTATTGGGATGATGAATTAGCCGAGTTAGCGGAAAAACGCAACCGCACGATGCGAGATGCCATCAACAAAACCGCTCGGTTCGTTGTTAATTACTGCTTGACCAACAAGATTGGGAATGTAGTATTTGGTTGGGGTCAAGGCATCAAGGATAAAATCCAACTCGGCAAGAAGCACAATCAAAACTTTGTACAAATCCCAACCGCAAAGTTAAAGGAACGTATCCGGCAATTGTGCGAAGAAACCGGGATACAATTCCATGAAACAGAGGAGAGCTACACCAGCAAAACCAGCTTTTTGGATGATGATTTCCTGCCAACTTTGGGCGAAAAACCCCAAGGCTGGAAACCATCAGGTAAGCGCGGCAAAAAGGGTGATGGCATTGGTCGTGGTCAGTATAAAACAGCAACAGGATTGTTAATCAATTCTGATTGTCAAGGTGCGATTAATATCGTGAAAAAGGTAGCAACACAGTTAGGACTTGTCCTAACCAAGGTTGGTAGGGAAGCTTTGATTCTTCCTAAACGGTATGGTGTTTTTAGTTCGCTAAGAAAATCGTATCGTAAATTGAGCGCCGCCGGATTTAATCCGGCGTAGTGAACTCAGTTTAGAATCCTCTCTCGCTTTAGCCAGGGGAGAAATCAAGTAAATTCTATTTACCCAAACAGTAGAGACTAGGGGGAGATGAGGGAGAGGGAGAGGGATGCTTCCTTGTCCTCCTTGTCCCCCTCATCCTCCTCATCTCCCCCTACTCCCCACTCCCCATTCCCTACTCCCTCTAAAAGGCTTTACACTGACCTCCGCTTTCATACACCTGATGGACGTGCTCGGTTTGCGGCACATCACTCGCGGGGTCTGGCAGAACCACCCGATCCTGATTATCCCTTTGTGTTGACTACTGGGAGACTTTACGGACACTGGCACACCCAGACACGTACTGGTCGCGTTGAAAAAATTCGCTTTATGCATCCTGAACCGTTTATTGAGATTCATCCTCGTGATGCTGTGAAGTTAGGGATTACAGATAACCAGTTAGTGGAGGTGCGATCGCGTCGGGGTCAAGCTAAGTTTCCTGCCAAAGTCACAAAGGCGATCTCTCCTGGTACAGTGTTTGTCCCCATGCATTGGGGTGCGCTGTGGGCAACGGATGCCGAAGCCAACGCCCTCACCCATCCAGTATCTTGCCCTGACTCTCTACAACCAGAATTAAAAGCCTGTGCAGTGCAGTTAGTGCCAGTGACTGTTAAGTTAACAATTGATAACTATCAACTGCTGCCCTCAGAATGTTAAGCTGCTAAGCATATCGGAAATATACTAAACAGGTCTTCCCTAGCTGTAGCAATGGAAGAAAAGAAAAAAGATCTGAAAAACGCGTTCAGGCAAGATAGCAATGTGTCAATGGACGGTTGTTTGCGGCTTCTGTCGTGTCAAGGACTGTCCTTTTTTTTATAGATCCTATAGATTTCTCTATGGGGTTTTTCTTTTTGCATTTGACTTTTTACTTTAAAACAGGGTTAAGCAGATGAGAAAATTAATAAAGCGATTTACAGAAGCTACCAAAGATGAAAGCTTTATGCACTCGATCGAAAATATAGAGGTGCTAGTTTCCAAAGTTCTTTCTCTTTTTCTGGTGGTGGTAATTTTGGTAGCAATTGGGGATCTGGCAGTTTTTATTTTTAAAAATTTATTTAATACACCTTTTGGTCAGTTTAACAAAACATTGTACAAACTTTTTGGCTTATTTTTGAATATTTTAATTGCTTTGGAAATCTTAGAAAATGTCACAGGTTATCTCAAAAAACACGTTATTCAAGTAGAACTAGTTATTGTTACTTCCTTAATTGCTGTGGCTCGAAAAATTATCATTCTTGACTTAGACAAAGTATCAGGTCTTGATATCATTGGTTTAGGAATTGCCATTCTTGCTTTATCAATAGGTTATTGGATTATTCGCCGCAGCAATGCTAGAAATTAACAATAAACAGGAAGTGCAATTTTATGAAATTTTTTGAATTCGAGGCAGATTTTGTTGATTCTCTACGTTGCATTCCCATGCAGGTACGCTGCAAACTCGATACTTGTGGCATTAAATTAAAGTTATCCGATTGGAGTCACATGACTAAAGATGAGCGTGAGGCAATGGTAGAATTACCTTGCTCTACGGAAACTGAAATTCAAGCATATCGGGAACATCTTCAGCAGCTGATTTTACAACGTACTGGTACACCAGCAGCAGAATTACCCATTGATCCCGATCCTGCATGGATGGATGCTACCACCGTGCCAGCAAGCCTTCAGGAGAAAGTAAGAGATCATGGTCTTCGCCTTACCCCCCAACAGTGGGCAGCATTAACTCCCTTAGAGCGTTTTGCCTTGATTAAACTGAGCCGCCCAGGACATGAAAACGAAAACTTTCCCAAAGCCTTAAAGGAGTTCCATCTGCTTTAATGAGGCACAAATAAACTCAAAATCGGGCGGACAGGATGCTCACCCCACAATCTGAGTTACTTTTATTGTGGGTCGCCCTATTTTAAGAACAAATATTTTAGAGTTATTTGTGTCTGTCTACTTAATTAGTCATTAGTGACCAGGCGTCTGGAGCGAGAATAGTCAGCTAGATCTGGAGTATGTAATGATTTCAACCTGTTATAACAGTTGTAGAGACGTTGCCTGCAAAGTCTCTACTTGGTGCAAGATATAAGTAAGGTTAAATCCTACTGCCAAATTATTTTAATAAATAGTTTAGAAAAACCCTATAACTTGATGACGGGCAAAAACGCAAGACAGAATGCATTTCTGCGGCTAGTGTCTGGAGGTTACGCAGCTTTTGGGACACAATCTCGCTACTTACTGCCTCTGAGTAAAGAGGTAGTCATTGGACGGGACCCAGGCTGCCAAGTTGTCTTCGATGCCATGTTGTGTCGGATGGTATCTCGTCGTCATGCGGTAGTTCGCCCACTCTCTTCATCCCCAGATGGCGAAGATAGCTGGATACTTTGCGATTTGAATAGTGCCAATGGCACTTATTTAAATGGAAAACGCTTGCGGGGTTGTCAACAAATGATTCCTGGCGATCGCATTACTCTAGGTCATGATGGTCCAGAACTCATTTTCGAGTACGAAAACCACCAACCTACCATCACCCAAGCAGCATTCATACCACTTCCACCAGCGAACAACTACCAAGCGCCGACCTCTACGACGAACTACCAAATTCCGTCAAACTCAGACTCTATCAGCTTCACACAACTATTTCCCATTATTTCTACTGGCAAAGATTTAACTAGTAAAGCCTACCTTATACCGGGAATTCTCACAGTGGTTTTCGTGGTATTAATGTTTGCCACACTAAATCGACCAAAAGTTAATCAAATTATAGTCGCAACTTTTATCGCATTGGCTGCCTACTACTTCTTTATTTACTTGTTATGTGGTAAACATAAGCCTTGGTGGGTACTATTGGCATCAGCATTGACGACAATGCTGATTTTGCTTAGTCCCCTATTAGATTTATTTATCTTCGTGTTTCGCGTCATCTTACCAGGTAGCTTGCCCTCAAATCAGGAATCCATCACCTTCACAGAGTTGCTTCTACGGATGTTTTTTGGTGCAGGTTTGATGGAAGAACTACTTAAGGCATTGCCGATCCTGGGAGCGCATATGATTGCCAGGGCGCTTCCATATCCTTGGAGAGAACGCATCGGTGTCTGGGAACCTTTAGATGGTATTCTGCTGGGAACGGCTTCTGCTGTAGGTTTTACCTTGTTAGAAACTCTCGGACAGTATGTGCCACAATTTGTTCACACTGTCGCCCAACAGGCAGGAGATGGAGCTGGTTTCATTGCGGGGTTTCAACTGCTGATTCCGAGAATTTTAGGTTCTTTACCCGGACACATGGCTTATAGTGGTTATCTAGGATATTTTATTGGGTTGGCTGTACTCAAGCCTACTAAAAGTTTGCAAATTTTACTAGTTGGTTATCTGACTGCAGCAGGGCTGCACGCTTTGTGGAACGCAGCGGGAGCGATCAACAGCTTATTATTAGTGATTGTTGGGGTATTGTCTTACGCCTTTTTGATGGCAGCAATTCTCAAGGCGCGGACGCTGTCACCAACGCGAGCACAAAATTTTGCAACCCGCTTTCTCGAACCTAAGTAGGAGTGGGGAG
>CAXTSI010000189.1:0-15186 GCA_964246695.1 uncultured bacterium | reverse complement strand
GACTAGCACTTAGTCAAGGAATTAACATTCAAATTTCCAGGTGCAAGATCTGAGACAGCTTCTCCAACTACGGTGACGCCTCACGGATCTTGGAATTTGCCATCTGGATGCCATCCGCTAACTGTCAAATAATTAGATGAATGGGCATGGGGCATGGGTTATTGTTGATCAAGGGGTTTTTGATGGCGAAACCTAATTTTCGGGACAGGGCAAGAATTTGGCAGCGCAGGCTGAGAAATATCTTTTTAAGTGTGTTGGGACTGCTTTTCACCTTGGGTGTGCATATCCAGCCAGCCGACTCGCGACTCATACCAATTCAGTTTTTTGCTGCTACCTTGCAGATCCCCCCAACCCCCCTTGTAAAGGGGGGCGAGAGGGGATCGTCTTTCGTTAAAGAGCAGTCCACCCTACCGTCAGCCCAAGCTACAAACACAGAACAACTGGTGCAACAGGGTAGAACCTTTTACCAAGCAGGACAATTTTCTCAAGCAGCACAAAGCTTAAGGCAGGCTGCACAGGTTTATCACTCTCAAGGAGATGTGTTCAACCAAGCTTTGGCGTTAAACTATCTCTCGTTGGTTGAACAGAAACTCGGACAGTGGAAACAGGCAACGGAAGCAATAAACACTAGCCTCGATCTTTTAACCCACTCGAAAGACGCGATATATCGCGTCAAGACAAAACAGATTCTCGCTCTTGCACTGAACACTCAAGGGAGTCTGCAATTGGCACTGGGAAAAGCTGAAGATGCTTTGGAATCCTGGAAACAGGCTGCTGCTGCCTATGCCCAAGTCGGTGATGAAGCTGGTCGTATCGGTAGCCTAATTAACCAAGCTACAGCCATGCAATCTTTGGGGCTTTACCTAAGAGCCATGAAGATATTTGAGCAGGTAGAACAAACTCTTCAAGCACAGCCAAACTCCCTGCTCAAAGCGGCAGGATTGCGAACTTTGGGCAACGTCTGGCGATCGAGCGGCGATTTACACAAGTCTCAGGAGGCGCTTGAGCAAAGTTTGGCAGTAGCTCAAAGTTCGCAATCCCCTCAAGAAGAAAGTGCAACTTTACTCAGTTTGGGTAACACAGCACTTGCCTTTGGCAACAGAAGCCTGCTAAGAGACACGAATAGCGAGGATAATCCTCAGCTGCGACGCTGTGTACACGAACCCATTGCAGAGAAAGCTAAAACTTACTATAACAATGCTAACATATTATATCAGAAAAGTGCAACTAAGTCAACATCAAACATCGCTGCAATACAAGCACAACTGAATCGCCTGAGCGTATTATTGGATCTTCAGCAACAACCAACCGCAGAGGAGTTGCGATCGCTCGAGTCTGCGATCGCCACCTTAACCCCAAGTCGAGCCGCAGTCTATGCTAAAGTGAACTTTGCGCAGAGTCTAGGGTGTTTGGGGCATGGGGCATGGGGCAATGGGCAATCCCCACGGACGTACGGGCGGGGGAACCCCGCCCCTACTAAAATTCAAAATCCAATTGAAGATTCCTCGTGGTCAGAGGAAATTGCTCAAGTTTTAAAGACGGCTATTCAACAAGCCAAAGACCTCAAAGACACACGAGCCGAGTCTTATGCTTTGGGTAATTTGGGTCAGATGTACGAGCAGACAAAACAATGGTCGATTGCCAAGCAGCACACTGAGTCAGCTTTAAACCTCGCCCAAATGATTAATGCACCGGATATTGCCTATCAGTGGCAATGGCAGATGGGACGCCTGCTATTAACTCAGAAAGATGCGCCAGGAGCGATCGCCGCTTACACCCAAGCAGTGGAAACGCTCAAGTCTTTACGCAGTGACTTAGTAGCCCTCAACGCTGATATTCAGTTTGAATTTCGGGATGAAGTGGAACCAGTTTATCGGCAGCTAGTGGCTTTACTCTTGCAACCCAAAGAACCGAGTCAAGAAAACTTAAGTAAAGCTCGCGATGTAATTGAAGCACTACAGCTAGCTGAACTAGACAACTTCTTTCGGGATGCCTGTTCGATTGCCCAGCGAAAGGGGATTGACGAGGTTGTTGACAGTGCCGAGCCAAGAGCAGCAGTTGTCTACCCGATTATATTAGCAGACCGCGTTGAAGTTATCGTCAAATTGCCACAACTAAAGGAACTTCGCCACTACAGGACTTCAAAACCAAAAAGCCAAGTGGAAAGCATCCTAGACAGTCTGCGGCAAAAACTGGAAGAACGTTATACTTTTCGCGATCGCGAGGCACTTTCCCTTGAAGTATATAACTGGTTGATCAAACCTGCCGAGGCAGACTTGGAGCGGAGCAAGGTAAAAACCCTAGTATTTGTGTTGGATGGTTCCTTGCGGAATATCCCGATGGCAGCCCTCTACAACGGTAAGCAGTATTTAATAGAAAAGTACAGCGTAGCTCTAACTCCTGGTTTGCAGCTGCTAGCGCCCAAACTGCAACAACAAAAATTGGCAGCTTTAACAGCCGGACTGACTGAATCACGCCTCGGCTTTGGTGCCCTACCCAACGTAGAAAAAGAATTGCAGGAAATAAAGTCAGTTATTCCCTCTAAACAACTCCTCAACCAAGCATTTACTAACACAAACATCGAAAAGCAGGTCAGTTCTGTTTCCTTCCCTGTGGTTCACCTGGCTACTCACGGCAAATTCAGTTCCCAAGTTGAAGAAACATTTATTCTTGCCTGGAATGATAAGATTAATGTCAAGGAGTTGCGTGCACTACTCCAAACCAGAGAGCAAGTAGTAGGGCGCAAATCCCGCGTGCCTTCTCCAATTGAATTACTCGTCCTTAGTGCCTGTGAGACAGCTACTGGAGATCAGCGAGCTGCTTTGGGACTTGCTGGAATAGCTGTGCGTTCAGGCGCACGCAGTACTCTTGCTTCTCTATGGTCAGTAGACGATAAATCTACCGCTATCCTGATGGGTGAGTTTTATCGACAGTTAATAAAAAACCCCACCCTCACTAAAGCAGAAGCCCTCCGTTACGCCCAACAGTTCATTTTGCAGCAGTACAAAGAGCACCCATTTTATTGGGCACCCTATGTTTTAGTGGGGAATTGGCTGTAAAGGGGCATGGGGCATGCTAAGGAGTGCAGCATGGTACAATTGGCGCGGTCGCAATATTTTCCAACTCAACAGACCTTAACAAATCTTTCCAGTCAGAAGCCAGCACGGTATCTTGCGGTTTGGTGCGGCGAAGTTCGCCCAGAAGGGTTATGGCATCTTGCCAAATGCCAGATTGAGCATAAACGGTGATGCGTTCCCGTGGTGTTGCTGCTTTTAAGCGACGCATCAAATCGCCGTTCGGTTCGATCCGTCGAACTAACCCTTCGACAGCAATATTCTCAGATCGCTTTTGTCGGTTGCAATTAATTAAGAAGTACCAATGATAATACTTGCCAATTTCTAGAGGTTTCTCAGTTGTGGGAAGGCGAACGCTAATAACTCCTGGCGTTCCAGATAGGGTGATGGGAATAGGCTGTTTGGTGACAGAATTCTTGTTTTCATCCAGCAGCACAAACTTTACAGAGTGGACATCCTTAGGTGCATAAGGAACGTAAAACCAAAAAGTTGGATATTCGGCAACTGTTAACCCCAAAACAAATTTTGATGCGGTTCCTTGTTGCTTCTGTTTCAAAGTTTTCTGCATCAAGGGTACTAAGCTAGTGAGACGAGGTTTGTTCACAGCTACAGCAGGACAATCGCCACGGGTTCCTGCGCCTTCTCGGTCGTCAGGTGCGCCTCGGTTGTCTGGTTCCCTTTCTAAGGTTGGCTGGACGAAGCGCACTCCGGAGCTACGAGTACTGTTGCCGAGTGGTTGGTCAGGCAATGCTTGTAATTGCGTGAAATTAAATAATGCTATAATAGTGCAAACCAGTGTTATCTCCTGGAAAGGAAAGTTTATCTTAGTCATTATTAGAGACCAATTGTGTGCTATTTTTTTTTCGTGTTGGGACAGTATAGAGTAGCACCGCTCCAGGAGTAGTTATCAATGCCACTACTGAGGGAACGAGCGGCATCCAACACCCATACAGCAAGAGGACATAGCAGCATCCATACAAGGTAAAGACTGTAGCACCGACTACCAGTGCCAAGTGTAGCCGTGACCAGGGGTATAAAGCCAACATGCCTCCCATCAAAGACCAGCCCCAGATCCAAAGCACTTCGCCCCACACAGGCAAGACCCATAATAGTGGTCGGCGATCCAAAACCGCACTGACAATTTGACTGACCATCTGTGCGTGAATCAGTACTCCTGGTACTTCTTGGGGGGGCATAGTCCCGTTACTGTAGGGTGTGAGAAAAGGATCTTTGACATTTTCGGCGTCAACGCCGATCAGGACAATCCGATCCCTTACCCAGTTAGGATTAAATTGACCAGTTTGGATTTGTGCGAGAGTGACTTGCTGGGCAATCTCTCGTGAGGAGCGATAATTGAGCAGTACTTGGTGTCCCCGTGCATCTAATTGTTGGTAACCGCCTGTAGGAACATCCATTGGTTTGAAGACGACTTTGCCAAGCTGCAAGTAGCCTTCGGTCGTAGTCTGGAGTCGGATGCCCTGTTTGGCGAGGTACTTGAGTGCCAGTTGCAGGCTGAAGGAGTAGGGTGTTTTACAAGGGGATTGAGGGTTTGGAGTCATAGCGAGTAGCTGGCGACGGAGAATCAGATCGCGATCGCGCACAACATCGCTAAAGCCTGTACGTTCCACTGGAATTTCGTCAGGAGGTGAAACACCAACTGTTTGTTTTTTGCCACCGCCGACTTTACAAATAGCAATGAAGCTGTTATTATTTCGCAGATGAGTTGCTAAGTCTGCATATTGAGGCTCTACTGGGAAATCCCGATAGATATCCAAACCGATCGCTCTCGGTTGGTATGGTTCCAATTTCCGTAACAGATCTTGTAGCGCCTCGTCCGATAGCGACGATTGCCTATGCTTCTGAGCCTGAATATCTGCTTCCGTAATAGTGACTACCAGAAGGCGTTTGTCCGGACCTTCATCTGGTCTGATCCGCATTATCGAGTCGAAAGCTGACAGATCCCATTGCTGCATTACCCCTAACGACCGCACTCCTACTAGTAAACTGGTGATAACCACGCTCCCCACAAGCAATTTTTGTAGACTCGACCAGTTGAGCTTGGGGGAAGGTATTGTGTCAGTTCTACCGCGCAATTCTTCCCAAGTTGGCGGTACTTCAGCGGGATTCTGGTAAATCATCGGCAACCAGGAAGCACCAGGAAAGTCATCCTCTAGACTCTGCAACCTTTCTCGTGCGTAACGCACTGCCAAATGGAAAGGCTGATTACCAGCAAAGGCTACGAGAAAATTCTTCAAAAACTCTTGTGCTACTAAATCTGGCACGTTCTCCCGCATGACAATAATTTGCGGAATGTGCAAATCAGCCAACTGGCACGCCAATCCCAAACCATCACAGGAGTTGAAAATAGTCAGCTTCAGACCGTGTGCGATCGCATATCTCAGGGCATTCTTGAACTGAGGTATGGTTAAACTGTCGGTTTGATTGATATGTATCTTACCTGTATCACCCTTGCTTTGACTATGCCCTGCAAAAAACAGAATATCCCAGCCCTGTTTGTCGTAAAGCCACCGATCTAACTCTTGGCGTGTAGGTTCTACCAAAAACACCGTTGACGCATCGGGCAATTGCTCTAGTACAGCTCGGTCTTTCTGAATATCAATTCCTTCACTATTACCCAGAATCGCCAAAATCCTCACTTGATTTACTGTATTTCTCGGTAATGATTTGACTCGTTTATACTCTGCTGTACTTAAGGCTACTTCCGCCTTTTGGTAATCTTCAAAGAAATTCCACAGATGCCAAGGCAGTCGTCGCAGTACGTCATTGCTCGTTTCAATAATCACCTGAAATTCTTCATCTAAAGCCAATCGCGCTCGTAATTGTTGATCGATTTGACGAAATGAATTTGAATTGAGCCAAGCATTGATTTGGTCATGCAACTGCTGGCAGATATCACTGAAATCGACCTCACTAACGTTGTTCAAGCCCACCGGTTCAATTTCGATTAGGGAGCGCCCCTTGAGATGTTGATAGAGTGCCTGATAGATTAATTGAAAGCGCCTGTAGAGTTGAGCAATTTCTGGTGCTGCGGGTAAACTGCCTGTAAATTGCATCGGGCGACAATTGTTAGTTTCCCAAAGCTGGACAGTGACGGTGGAAAATCCATCGCTTAAGTCACCTTTTCCCAGGTTAATGACAACTAACTTACTCATAGCTAATGGCTAATTGCTAATCGCTAATAGTTTTACTACAAGCTACTAGCCATGTTTTACAGAAAAAAATCTTCTGTAATGCTGAAATTGCCGAGAATCAATTGGATACTAAAGCTTGTTCCGGGTAATCCCTTAAAGCGGTTTAGTTGAATGTAGTAATCCCGACTTCTCGATTCAACTGCTTGCAAAGTTATGCCTGATTCTAAAAGCACAAGCCTCAGATTGGGCGGCAAATACTTTTCACGGACAGTGGGATGCACTTGTACGAGGATACCAATTTTCTCCTCAGCTTCTTGGGTGAGAGCAAGCAGCAATGCTACTGATTGTCCTCCTAGTTGCATCCCCAAATCAATGAGCTTGACTCCATTTACAACTGCTTTGCTAGATGCGGAAGAATTTCTGACATCAAAAGCCAAATTCCCTAACTGTGTACCTAAAAGTGTATCAAGAGGCTGCCAGCCTGCGTCAAAGAATTTTTGGAACCATTGACCGAGGTTCACTTGTGTTTTGCTGGGTGCAAGGACTACACTATATGAGGTATCGCTTTGTAAATTTCCCAGACGCTGATGATACAGTTGCTGCCTCCATTGCTCGTTTGCTAACAACGCTGCCCACTGTACAAACGGCACATCCAATCGCAACCGTGGGGAATAAACAGATGCATCGCCCAGAGTCAGTAACAAATTTTTGGCTTCATCTGCCGACAAAGTTGCCACAGATGGTACTTTTTGTTGCAAACAAAGTCCTAGTGTTGCAAACAGTAAGGTGAGGTTTTCAGTTAACTGCTGTGTTGTCAAAGAATAAGTGCGATCGCTTGGATTGTAGCTGCCTTGATTTTTCAGTTGGCGATGGGTCGCGAACCCGTACACTTCCATCCAGCACTCATCTTCATCATCCAAATTTACCTGCACTGCCAAGTAATAGTCCGCCGCCCAGTTGGAAATATCCACCCACTCCTGTGGCACACACAATTCTTCTAAATCCATTGTTTCACTGGGCACTAGCACCAGTCGAGTTTGACCCACTTGAATGGCTGCACCATTCACTACTTCCCAAAGACTGGGTAGGCTATCCTCGCCAAGCCAGACTGAGGGTTGTGGCACAGATTCTTCTGAAAGCCAGTCATCAAGCCAACTGATGAACTGATGCAAGCAAATGCGATTGAGATAGGCATTGTAGCGAGCAATCGGATTAGAGTGGTATTGGTGGCTTTGCTGCCATGCTCTTTGTTGTTCTGCTGGTGAAATCTTCAAGCTGAGATGCTTGGTTTCAGCCGTTGCTAATTCTGTCAAACTAAACATTACTTGTACCTCATTAATTTGCTCGATCCAGGTTTTGTAGATATGCCTCGACAACGGCATTAATTTTTTCTTCTGGTTCTAATTCTATATTTACATTCGATATAGTTTTTAAAACTGAGTTAACCACAGATTCATAATGCTTTGATAACCACTTTTCTATATACTCTTTAATCCAAATATTTATCGCGTTCATTAAATTCTCTTGTAATTGATGCTGAGACTGGGAAAGTTTCGCCGTTACTTCAGCAGGGTTAACCCCCAATTGATGAGCAATTTTTGTTTCATCCATCTGCTGTCCGTAACAAAGTTGCAAAATCTCTCGTTTTTCAGGCTCAAGTTCTTTTATGGCTGATACCAAAGCCGCTTGAATCAAATCTGAGTGAAGGGGAGCAGGGTAATCTTGCTCTAACCATCCTGTCACATACTGTTTCACCCATTGCTGAGGTTGTGAAACCCTAGCTAAAGTATCCAACAGTTTCAATGTCGATTTTGCTAAGTAACGAGAAATTGTACTCTGATTAATTCCCAATTTAACTGCTAGTTGTTTTTGTTTCAGTCCAAAACCATAGTAAAGAAGCATAATTTTCTGGTGTTCGGGTTGAAAAGTTTCCAGTTGTTGACGCAAAGCTGAGTTAGTTTTATTAACAAAATATTCTCCTGTTTCGCAGACTACTGCTGTTCCCTGCCATTCCAGTTTATAATCATTTTTTCTCTCCTCTGATTTAGCTTCACGCCCAATAGCTTGCAAGGCATCAAGAGAAAACAGAGGCACGATCAATTTTGGATAATTTTGTAATGCAGTAATGCAAATTTCCATCCAATCTTGAATTTGTTTACCCGTAACAGTAGTTGAAGTTGCAGATACCTCATGAGGTACTGAAGGCAGTAACTTCTCCGCATTGTAGCAAGAAGCAGATTTATCAAAATCTTCTTGATCCGGATCGGGCCATTTCTTTCCAGTCTGTCTGCTAGGGTTTTTAACTTTGTTAACTAAATAAACTTGTTTAAAATATTTTCTAGCAAATAGAACCTGGGAAATTTCCGGTTCACAGTGTCCTGAAATTTGCAGCGCTTCTTTCAGTTCTTTATCACTCTTCTTATATAAGAGTCGCCACCGCGAAAATCTATTAATCTCTGCTTCATACTTAATATGCTTTGCTAAAGCTTCGGTTACATATGTATCTATATTGGCTTTTGCGGAATCATATCTTGCCAAAATCTCTCCTAATTTAAGAGGGTTGTAAACAAGCAGTCTGGCAAGACATAGATATTCCTCCCAAGAATGTTTGTTATACTCTTTGCATACATGTTTTGCGGCCCAATAACATTTTTCTTCAAAGTAACTTGCCAAGTGTTCCCATGCTAGCGTAGGTTTGTTCGCTGGCTCCCAGTCTGCTATTGGCTGTGGCTTGAATAGCGCTACATCCCGCCAAAACTGCGCTAAACCTATCCCTTTATCCTGTTGGCGGCATAACCTGGAAAATCCCTCATTCATTTCTTCGTATAACTCCATATTGCGTTTCAAATAAGGCTGATATTTCCACTGAATCACCAGCCGACCATTTTGGGTATTAAGCATGAGATACATAGAAAATTTGTCAATGTTGCTCTCACGCCTTGGTAGTATCGGGATGCCGTCCAAGTTGATAAAGTTGAACATCTTGGTTCTTTTTCCCTGATAAACAAAAAGTGTTATTACGCAATTTTAAAGTATAAATTTTACTTGGCTTACGCCTATGTTATTTAGGCTTAACTTACTTATTAGGGTCAAAGCAGGGTAATTATGCAGGTTTTTTGAGAAGCTGCGGGAATTTGACAGTGCTGTTGATGTCACCCCAACGCTTGCAACCCAACAAATCGTCAACCTCTAGCCTAATTAATCTGGCATTGATGCCAGTGGATTTAGCAGAGCATTGGTCTTGCGTTTATTAATATACCTAATTGTACATTTGAAAAATGGGTAAACTTGGAAACATAAATTTTTAAGTTTTTTTCTAAAAGTGGTCTAAATCAACTTTATTTTAGCTTGATGATGTAAAGTTTTTCCTCCACGTTTTTAGCTATCTATAGCGGTTTGCGATTCAATGAGGTACATCGGGTAGGGGCACTCCTGCCGTCATTGGTGTCAACTTAACTTTGAAACCCGCAGTAGTTTGCTCGTTTCTCGTTCCCATGCTCTGCATGGTTATTTATAAATCCTTGCGCTGTCTGGCTCTAGCTATGACATAGTAGAGCATCTGACGGCTTCAAGTGAAATATAGCGCAACTCGATTGGATGCAATACACGCTCCTTGGGCACAACATTGTGGGTGCATCCCACTTTGGAAAAAATACCCGACGACGCGCATTCGCGGCTACCCGAACAAAGTCCGCCTGCGCGGACTTATCTAGAGCCTGCGGAGGCAGGCTTTGTTTGTGTAGCCCCAGACATAAGAGTCTGAGGGCTATTCGTAAAAATGGGATGCTCCCCAACCATTGTTGTGCCCCTACAAGCAACCTGTATTTCACGCTTGCTTGAGAACTGCTATAGTTCCTATTTACATAGCTGACCATAACTGTGTTATTTAAGTCCATTCTATTTTAGATAGCAACCCTCTATAAAATTCCCAAAAAAATCAGATTTTTTTCTACTACTTAAGCGTATTGCTCTATGTAAATTGGCTAAAACAGCTTAATTTATGTCCGCACCTGATGGAATATGACATTAATTTTCTAAGCATTTATTACTGTCGAGCTAGTAATAATAAGGGTTATTCTTGATAAATATACATCTAATAAATGGATAAAACAGCTTAATTTATGTCCAAGTAATCAGTTGAAAAAGCTTGATTTTAAAAAATATCTGTTTTAAAAATGAATTAGATGGATGAGCTAGGTTACAGCTTAATTACATCTGCAATCAACCTAATTCACAGAAGAAAGGAAAAAACAATGAAAGACAATCAAGTTGAGGCAATTCTTGCCATTAAGGAACTTGACGATGAGGTTGCTGCTACCTGTAGTGGTGGTGTACATTATCCAGGAAGCAATGATCCCGATGTAATTTTATTTTCAGATTCAAATGCCAGAGGGAGAACACTAAGGCTCAATGCATCGGGAGGTGATGGTTTTTCCAACTTACGGGATACCAACCTCAACTTCAATGATGTAACCTCATCTATTTCGATTATTCGCGGTACTTGGACGTTCTATAAAGACGCAGGCTATAACAACCCTGAAGACACTTTGGGACCTGGACAATACACAGTTGGAGGTAATTTCGGAAAACTTCAAAATGACTCAATTTCTTCCCTCTTGCGTATAGGATAGATTTGACTTAAGAGCAACCGTTCTAGGGATTTTTGCCCAGACGACCAAGCTGCCTCAGAGTAGAAATTTTTGAGGCAGTTGAATATCCCAGTTGATTTTTGTGAGGGGCTTACCCAATACTTTTCGGATAAGGCTTGATCCCCCTAACTACCCGATGCCTAGGGGGGTTGGGGGCATCTTTGAGGGCTAAACATTGCTAACTGAAATGTATTGGGGGGCTTACCTATCTTACTTATCATCTGAGTTGCCCCTCTGGCATTAAAAAGTATTGAAAAGTTCAGCAATTTAACAATGAAATACCACAGCGTACTCCAACACACTGAAGAAGACTGTGGTGCTGCCTGCCTTGCCACAGTTGCCAAATACCATGGACGCACCTTTGCCCTCAACCGTGTGCGCGCAGCAGTTGGCACGGGGTCGCGGGGAACAACCTTGTTGGGTTTGAGAAGGGGAGCAGAAGCTCTAGGATTCAATGCCCGTCAAGTCCAAGCTTCCCCGGAACTACTCGACGGATTGCATAAAGTTCCCCTGCCAGCAGTCATACACTGGAAAGGCTACCACTGGGTCGTTTTATACGGGCAAAAGGGGAAAAAATATGCTATCGCCGACCCAAGCGTAGGCATACGCTACCTGACCCGGTCTGAGTTAGTCAGTGGTTGGGGCAATGGCGTGATGCTGCTACTTACACCAGATGATAGCCGTTTTAGTGAGCAACCGTCAGATAAAATTGGCGGATTTGGGCGCTTTCTGGTGCGTGTCTGGCCCTATCGCTTTATTCTTGCCCAAGCAATTGCCATCAACATTGCCATTGGACTTCTCTCCCTCGCCTCACCCTTGATGACGCAACTTCTCACGGATGACGTGCTGGTGCGGGGGGATACCCAACTGCTAACCGTTGTGGCAATTGGGGTGATCTCCATGAACCTATTTAAAAGTGCGATCGGTTTAGTACAATCTCATCTCATCGGTCATTTTGGTCAGCGTTTGCAATTAGGGCTAATACTGGAATACGGGCGAACACTACTGCACTTGCCCCTTTCATATTTTGAAGGACGGCGCAGTGGGGAAGTGGTTAGCCGCATTGCCGATGTTCATGCCATCAATGCCTTAGTTTCCCAAATTGTCCTCGGTTTACCCAGCCAATTTTTTATCGCCTTGGTTTCCTTGGGCTTGATGCTATTCTACAGTTGGGAACTGACTGTGGCGTCCCTCGCCGCTTTTGTGATCGTCACGGGAGTCAACCTGCTTTTTCTCCCAGCATTGCGTCAAAAAACCCGCAACCTGATTGTCTCAGGTACAGAAAACCAAGGCTTTCTCGTCGAAACCTTTCACGGTGTCCAGGTTCTCAAAACTACTCAAGCCACAGAGCAAGCTTGGCAAGAGTATCAGACCAATTTTGGTCGCCTCGCTAATCTGGGCTGGAGTACGATGAAGTTGGGGCTTTACAGCAGCACAATCACTGGTATTCTTTCCAATTTTACTAGTATCGCCTTACTCTGGTTAGGCAGCTATCTGGTGATAAATCGCACCTTAACTATCGGTCAGATGCTTGCGTATAGCGGCATGAGTAGCAACTTTCTCGGCTTCCTGAGTTCAGTCATTGGGTTAGTTGATCAGTTTATCACTGCCCAAATTGTTATCCAACGCCTAACAGAAGTGATCGACGCCACCCCGGAAGACTCTAACGACTTCAAAAAGCCAGAGGCAGAAATTAAGGGCAATGCAAATATTACCTGCACCAACCTCAACTTCCACCACGCCGGTAGAGTTGACCTGCTTTCTGATTTTTCCCTGACTATTACTGGCGGTCAAGTCATTGCCCTAATTGGTAAATCAGGCTGTGGCAAAAGTACCCTCGCCAAAATGATTGCTGGTTTATATTCTCCCCAGTCTGGTAACATCCGCTATGGCATCTATAACCAGCAAGACATCTCGCTGGCATGTCTGCGACAGCAGGTGGTGCTAGTACCCCAAGAACCGCACTTCTGGAGTCGCTCCATAATTGATAACTTCCGCTTTAGCTATCCTCATATCAGTTTTGAACAAATTGTCAGAGCTTGCCAGATAGCTGGTGCAGACGATTTTATCAGTAAACTGCCCGATAAGTATCAAACAGTCTTAGGAGAATTTGGCGCAAATCTCTCTGGAGGACAAAGGCAGAGATTAGCCATAGCCAGAGCTATAGTTACTGAGCCACCTATACTAATTCTAGATGAATCCACCGGCGCTCTCGACCCAGTATCGGAAGCCCAAGTCCTAGATAAACTGCTGTACTATCGGCAGGGTAAAACCACAATTATGATTAGCCACCGCCCCAAAGTCATCCAGCGAGCCAATTGGATTGTACTGCTAGAGGAAGGGCGATTGAAAATTCAAGGTACCCCAGAGCAGCTACGCCTTGTTCCTGGTGACCACTTAGACTTCTTAGAACAAATTACACCCTCCAGCAATGGTTTGGTGTTGAAATCTTCTCACTTTGCCAATGGCTAATTGCTAATTGTTCATTGCTAATTGTTCATTGTTCATTTTTATTAACCATTAGCTATTAGCAATTAGCTATTAGCTATTAGCCATTAACTATTAACAATTATCATGCTTAGCCACTCAAACTCAGACTTTCTGCCCCCAATTCAAGAAAACGATTTCCTCCCGCCAATTGGTCGTTGGATTAACCTTGGCGGACTGGTGATCCCTTGTGTTGTGGGAATAGCCATCTTTGTAGCGTCTGTTACCAAATACAAAGTTACTATCAAAGCACAGGCGAACCTCCGTCCTGCTGGTGAATTGCGGATTGTTCAGGCTGCGACAGAAGGTCCAGTTATGGGCGTCTCAGTCAAAGAGAATCAAGTTGTCAAAAAAGGAGATATGATTGCTACTATCGACAACTCTCACCTGCAAACTAAAAAGAGCCAACTGCAAAGCAATATCCAGCAGAGTCGGTTACAACTCGTTCAACTTAACGCCCAGATCAGTGCCCTCAATAACCAGATCAGAGCCGATACCGATCGCGTCAACCTTGTTGTTGCAGCAGCTCGATCTGAACTAGAACAGCGTAGCCGAGATTATCGAGACAAGCAAATTACTACCGTCGCTGATGTTGAAGAAGCAAGAGCAAACGTCAGGATAGCCCAGAAGGAATTGCAAAAAGGTCAGGCAGAGTTAAGATCAGCCTCTGCGAACTTAAAGTCAACGATTGCCAGCTTATCAGCAGCTCAGTCGAAGCGAGACCGATATCAGAGTGTCGCAAAAGTTGGAGCCCTTTCTTGGAATCAATTTGAGGAAGCACAACTAGCTGTTGACCAGCAACAACAAGCAGTTGAGGCACAAAAAGCAACAGTTGATGCGCAAAAACAAACAATTGAGCGGTTACAACAAGCAGTCTCGGCAACAATTGCTAGACGCCAACGCGCCGCTTCTGCCCTCAATCCAACTCATGCAGAAGTAGCGATCGCCGAATCGCGGATTGACCAAGAAAAAGCCTCAGGGCAAGTCAACTTTGCTACCATAGATAAAGAACGCAAAGCCCTAAGCCAGCAAGAAATTGAAATTCACAAACAACTAGAGCGCGACGTCCGCGAACTCCAACAAGTGGAAATGGACCTCAGCATGACTACCATTACTGCCACAGCGGACGGTATTATCTCTAAGCTAAATCTGCGAAATCCTGGTCAAACTGTGCGTTCTGGAGAGGAAATCGCCCAGATTGTCCCTAGTGATGCTCCCTTAGTGGTCAAGGCAGCGGTGGCATCTGAGGATAAAAGCAAGTTGAAAGAAGGACAAAACGTACTAGTGCGGGTTTCTGCCTGTCCTTATCCAGATTACGGCACTCTTAAAGGTAAAGTCAAGGCAATTTCTCCAGATGCTTTAGCCCCTCAAGCAAATGGTGCCAATACAGTTGCACCCCCCACAACTGCAAGCCAGAAGGCTGCTGTTATGGGTGCCTTCTACGAGGTAACAATTGAGCCAGAAAGCCTTTCTTTAAGTGATGGCGAAAAACAGTGTTCTATACAATTAGGGATGGAGGGTAGAGCTGATATTATTTCTAAAGAAGAGACTGTACTCCAATTCTTTCTGAGGAAGGCAAGGCTGATCGCAGACGTGTAAGGCGATCGGTGGCATGCTCCCAGATATACAAATAGGTGTCGTTGACGCCCTTACCCCTTTTATTTAATATTAGTGCAGCATAACCGTTGTTCAGCAACAGCTATTTCCTAGAGGGTGCTATGTTCAGGATGAATACTCGCTGGGGCTACTTCATAGGGCTAGGGATTGGGAGTAGCATTAATTAGAGGATTTGGCTAAAAGAGGAAGTTTTGTGATGAAGACAGA
>CAXTSI010000188.1:0-15192 GCA_964246695.1 uncultured bacterium | reverse complement strand
TGATTTCTTAGTACATTTGTTCGCGTTGAAAGGGCTGGCAGTGCCCACCCTACACCACTTAAAATTTTTCACAAATCATTTACTCCCTTCCCGCTAGAAGAATACCGATTTAAAAACCGCCAAGACGAGGCAGCGCGCCGACACGAGTGTTAGCCCGCTCTCACGGCGACTGCAGATGCCTTGGACGCAAAGAAAGAAGATAGGTAATCTTACACCGGGAAGGGAGTAGGATTGCTAAATTAAGTAAATTTACTATTTTTCTTGTATATAAAATATATTTATACGTAGATTTCCTGAAGAGTATCAGTCAAGCATGCGGATAGAATAGAGTCTCGAACTTTTTTGGCTAAACTGTGTTTAATGATACTTCTGTAAAAGTTACCCCAGAACAATTACTTACCCCTTCACAAACAACAGGCTTAAAAATAGTCTCCTTTTTACATAAGGGACGGGATGTTGTTTTGGCAATTGATATGACGGAAAGCGTCGGACTCAATGATGAGGGTCAACCCCTACGTTCAATTAAAAATTAAAAATTAAAAATTAAAAATGTTCACCCATACATGAATAATGTTGCTCCGCTAAGGAATCATAATATGACTAACGCCACTGGAAATGAACTTCAGTATCGAGGAATTAATCGCACAATTTGTATAGGATTAGGCGGTACTGGTCGGGATGTTTTAATGCGAATTCGGCGGTTAATTGTAGACAGATATGACGATTTAAACCAACTACCAATTGTTAGTTTTGTCCACATAGACACAGATAAAGCAGCAACGCAAGTAGCTGGTATTCGTACAGGAAGTACCTATCATGGTGTTGACCTCAGCTTTCGGGAAGCAGAGAAAGTCTGTGCTACAATGTCCTCTCCTGAAGTCACCATGTTTGTGCAAGGATTAGAGAGACGTTCAGCTTATGAACGCCACGGTCCCTACGACCATATTGGTATTTGGTTTCCTCCACAATTACTGCGAAATATTAAAGCAGTGGAAGAAGGTGCAAAAGGCATTAGACCTGTAGGAAGACTAGCTTTTTTCCACAATTACCAAAAGATTAAAACAGCAGTTGAAAGTGCAGAAAAGCGCACACGAGGACATGAACCACTATTACTGAGATCGGGTTTAAGAGTTGAGCCTGGACTAAATATTTTTGTCGTAGGTTCTCTTTGTGGTGGTACGGGAAGCGGAATGTTTTTAGATGTTGCTTATAGTCTCAGGCATCTTTATGGCAGTCAAGGCGCTCAAATTGTTGGCTATTTAGTTATTAGTCCAGAATTATATGGTAACACCCCAAACATGAGTGCCAATACTTACGCTGCTCTCAAAGAATTAAATTATTACAGCACTCCCGGTACAAAATTTGAAGCCTGTTATGATATCCAAAATTTAGTGTACGTACAGGAACAGCGACCGCCTTTTGACTACACTTATTTGGTTTCTAATCAGACAGGAGGCGAATACGAAATCTTGGCACAAGGTAAGCTGTGTAACGTTATTGCACATAAGATTGCTTTGGACTTTTCTGGTGAATTAGCACCAGTCGTCAAAGGCAACAGAGACAATTTTCTGCAACACATGATTCAGTGGGATAAGCACCCCCGTCCCAATGGACAGCGTTATTTAACATTTGGACTAGCGGCGATTTATTTTCCCCGCGATACCATTGTCCAAATCGCCTTAAATCGCGTTAGTTTGGGTCTGGTAACATTCTGGTTAAATGGGCAAGGTCAAAGTCCCGACCCTTCTAGCTTACTTGAACAATTCTTAATTCAGTATCGTTGGCACAGCGACCTTAGTAAAAAGGACGGTTTAACTACCAGAATAGCTGATGCTGTACAAGACTCGAACAAGAATTTTATTAATACAATCAACGCTTGGAGAAATAAATTAGATCGGTCAATTGCTGAATGTAAAAATCGCGAAGATCGCAACGCAATTTGCCAACAGTTGCCAAGAGAGTTTCGAGAGCAATTCCGCAAAACCCAACCTGGCGAAACTGAGAGTAACAGAGGAATTTGGCTGACAAGACTGCAACAGATTTGTCCAAACATCACCAAAGAACTCCAGACAAATATTGACGATTTTATTACGCGGTTACTCACTCCTAGCGAACCTAATTTCGCCATTAAAAGTACCCGTGACGGGCTAGATGCTTTGCAACATGAACTGCATAACTATCAACGCAACCTCCAAGAGGAAATTGCCAATTTTGGCGGGATGCGCCGCTTGGAAGATTTAGATAAAAAATGGCGGGATGCTGAACAAATAATTCAGGACATTGAGCAGAAAGCTGGTATTCCTTTTGTGGGCAATAAAAATAGCCCAGTACAAACTGAAGCAAAAAAGGTGGTACGGGAAGTTTATGACTTGATCAAGCATAACTTTCAGTTGGCAGTTTTGCAGTCGGCGCTACAAATTGTCGATGCTTTACAAAAGCATGTTCAAGGGCGATCGACTCAAGTCGCTGCTTTTAGTGCAAGCGTAGAGAATTTGAAAAGCGGCTATGAAAAACAAGAAAAAAACCTCAAACAACTTAATTTTGATGAGATGAGTGGTGAGGCAATTATTAATAATGAAGATATTGAGCGCTGTTACCAAACTATCTTGCCACTCGATGACTTTCGCCGCCAGTTGGTGCTAGTGAGTTCCGAAATTACAGAACCAACTGGACGAGGACAGTCTTTGGCAAGTTTTATAGACCAGGAACGTGCCACTCCACACCAGTTGCAAAAAGAAATTGATCTCAAGGTTGACAGCTTATTTGCTTCTCGCGGTATGAATATTGTCAACTCCGTGATCAAGCGCTTCATGCAAAACTACTCCCTGACAGCGCGTTCAACTCGCTTTGCACAAATTTTACAGCAAGCTGAACCTCTGCTGCGTCTTAATTTGAATGACCCCTACTTCCGCGATGACCCTGCTAAAAGTAGTAAGTTAATCGGTTTTAAAGATATAGATGAGTTAGAAGTACAACAGTTTAAAACTTTGCTGAGTCAGGACTTGGGAATTGCTACAAGTGTCCTTAGACCAACTCAAGCTGACGACGAAATTTTAATCGTGAATGAATACGCTGGGTTTCCCCTGAGATTGATAGTTAGCTTAGAACAGATGAGAAACCCCTACATCAGGGAACAGAATTCTGCTACATCTTTTCTCCACAATGACTATCGCGCCTCCTTTCCTGACCTCATCCCTCCTGATGCGAGAACAATAGAGAATTTGGAAGATATTTTCTATCCTTGTTTAGCGTTTGGGTTGCTGGAGGAAAACCAGCAAACTCAGCAATTAGAGTTTCAATATTATGATTCATTGCGAGACAGTTATTACACAGCTTCTCTGAGTCCGGAGTGGAGTCAAGCTTTGGAGGAACTTGCTAACCGCAAGGATATGGCTACAGCTTTGAAAACACTTCTGGATGAAGAAATTGCTCAAATAGAAAGACAACCTGAACTTTGGGAAAATGAAAATTTACCTAAACTGCGGCAATTTGTCAAGGAAGTCGATCAATTACCAGAAGACAATCCCAATTATCCCTACAAAGCAACAGTCGTTGGCACTCCTGTAAGCGCCGATATCACAGCTAAAGAAGGAATTATTATTCGCTTCCGCAAAAAGATGGATGAACGATTTAGGACATTTCAAAACCGAATCACACCCAGCAATACACGAAATACGAGAGCTATTCCTGGGGAGATAGTTGTAGCTTCTCCTGTATGTTCTAACAACAACCTAGAAAAACGTAGGTTAGAATTTGAGCGACTACAACAGGATTTAGCTAATGGCTTTATAACTAAAGACGAGTACGAATATCTCCGCTGCGAGATTTTGAACAAATACCCCTTGTAATCAAATACTGCAAGGGCTGAGATAATTTACCTACCGACAACCCTTGTAGAGACGCGAAATTTGAGCCAGCGCTGCAGGAGGGTTAGCCCGACCTAGGCGACTGGCGTCGCGTCTCTACACACCTTAAATTACTACCAAAAATCCTTAAGCGAGTAGTATTGCCTTGTAATCAAGTTTGTTGGGTGGGCAATGCTCACAAAATTTAAAATATCCTATCAAATCACGATTGTTCTACTAATGCCACTAGTACCCGTATACCTAATTGTCCCAACTTTTGTATTAGTCGTTATACCATCTGTAGCCGCTATTCTATTACGCTTGGCTCTTTCTCAACATCTGGTATTTTTACAAGAGCGGGTAAGAAGGCTAATTAAAAAGCAATCTGGTGGACAAAAGCCCAGGATACTAGAAGAATTAGAAAAAAGATTTGAAGATGCTCGTGAAAGTTTAGATCAGGTAAACACAGCAGCATTAATAGACCAAGTTTACAGTAGAGAAAAAGTTTGGTTCTTCTCCTGTGACCAAATTGATTATTTTTGCCGCATTTTACCTAACTTACTGCTATCCTTCGGTTTACTAGGTACTTTTCTCGGTATCACAATTAATTTGGCAGCACTCAGTCAAACAATCAATCAAACTACTGCTATTAATGTTAGCAGTTTAGTGGCTCAACTAGAGAAACCACTACAGGGCATGAGCATTGCCTTTATCACTAGCTTGACTGGACTCTTATTCAGTGCTTTGTTAACAGTAGTTAACTTGATAAAAAATACTAGCTTAGCTAAGTATCAATTTATTAGTTCTCTAGAAGATTACCTCGATAATGTTTATCAACCAACAATAGATGGTTATACTCGCCTTGATATACTTATTAACAGAATGGTTGGTGTGCAAAATGAGTTTTTAATTAACTTTGGCAATAATGTTCGGGAAGTCGTCGAGCAATCTCTAGGAGGAGTAGCCAAGGAAATTGCTGAAGAAAATAAGAAAGCCAATCAATTAGCAAGGCAAGTTTACGAGGGTTTTACACAAGCCGCTGGAATTATCGGTACTGCTGCTACAGAATTTAAAATTGCTAGTGAGGAAATGAAGGCAAAGGTTGAGATATTTAAACAAGCTAGTGAAACATTTGATAAAAGTCAGTTTCCTCAGAAATTATCAGCAGCTACAGAAGATTTGGCTAGTACGCAAGAAAAATTTTCCCAGTCTGCTGCAAGTTTAGCTGAGACTGTTGCCGCCATTAAAAATACAGTTGCCGAACTTCATCTCTCTAGTCAGCAGTTATTAGAGATGGGTGCAGAAATTAGTAGTATTAATAAAACTTCAGTACAAGTATTAGAGGCGCACCAAAGCAATCATCAGTCTCTTTTTGAGATTATTCCCCCACTTAAGCAAGGTGCGGAAAGTTTCGACTCAGCTATTACAAAAATAGATCAGCTAGAGCAAAGGATTGTTAATAAAGCCGACAGTTTCAATGGAGTAGAAGTAGCTCTTAAACAGTTACTGGAAACGGTAATAAGCTATACGGAGCAAGTAAATTCTGCGATTGAGTCTTTAGGCGATCGCTTGATATTAAACATATCTGAAAAAATGACTACTAATAACGAACATATTCAGACTATAATTACAACTTATGAACGACATACAAATCAGTTAAACATCATAAGTGATACATTAAAGTTAGATTTTATGGAGTTACTTAGAGATAATAATGTCAGGTTAACTGGAGAATATAAAAATGTGGGCGATCGCCTGTTTATAGGTATTAAACACGAAGCAGAAATTAGTATCAAAAACTCTCGACTATTAGCTGGTAAAATTCAAGAATGTAGCAAGCAACTTGCTGAAATTAAGCAGGAGATTTATCAATTGGGAAAGGCGCAACCACATAATGATTTAAAAAATCATGCTACTGTTGATGATTTATCCGATTTTACCGATTTATTTAGTAATTAAAATTTATTAACCAGTTAAAAAATGTTTTGAATTCCACTATAATTTATGATGTTTTAAATATGAATCGTCGCTATCGACATACTGATTCCCATGAAGACCTAAACATTTGGCCCGCTTTCACAGATTTAATGTCAAATGCCTTCATGATACTTATCTTATTTTTGTTAATAACGATAGTTAAATCTGCCATTTCACAAAAAAACTTGCAGCAACCGCTAAGTAATATTGAAGATTTACAACTCAAGGCAAATAAGACTAATGAATTAGAGCAGCAGGTTACTTCTTTACAACGACAACTACACTCAGTCAAGCAATTAACCGACACGCCGCCAATTATTTTGATTAAAGATGAAGGTGCTTACCGCTTTGCTTCTGGCAGTGCCGATCTACCACAGCCAATGTACCACTATATTTGGACGAAAATAGTTCCGGAAATTGAACGAGAAACAAAACAATACAATATAAATACAGTTGAAGTCATCGGTCATACGGATGGTCAAGTTAATGGTAGTGGAACGAGCAATTTAGACCTGAATTTAGAAAACATAGCTAGTGGTAATCTTCCAGTCCAAAATCTTAAGGCAGGATCTAATGCTGACTTAGGGTTGATGCGATCGCTTGCATTAGTCAGAGTACTGCGTTACATCCAAACAAAAGAGGGTAGGCTACAAGGACTGAAGTTTCGCGCCTATTCTGCGGCACAGCTAATATTACCTAACGGCGAGTTTGCGCCACCACCGACTTCTCGCCAGGAAGATTCCACACGGCGACGCATCGAAATTCGCTTTACACGTTTGGGTGAAGTGACATTCGTCAAGTGAGTAATGTTGCAGAATAGCGCGGATGAGGATTTCAAAAATTTTCTCCAATTACAAAACCGAATCAAAAACCTGTTGAGCAGTGAGGTTTAATTGTGGCAAGGTAAGGGATTTAATTAAGTCATTCCCTCGAAACATTGTTTTTACATATTCCCCATCGATTAGCTCGCATATAAAAATAGTGGCTTGTTTGGGATAGCCGATAAAATCACGTCCACCCAAAGCAGCATAATCAACAATCCAGTATTCACAGATGCCCATTTCTTCATAATCACGAAGTTTATCGTAATAATCATCCCGCCAGTTGGTACTAACAACCTCCACTATTAATTTGACCGAAGTAGCATTTTGAATAATTGATTCAGTTTCCCACCGTGTCTCAGTACCGATACTTTCTTCATTCAAAACAATGATGTCCGGTTCGTAACCAGACTTGTCGCGTCCCGGTTTAACAATCGATTCTCTGGGTATTGTCCAAATACCGCGCTTACCCACCTCTCTAATGGTTATAAGTAATTCTTCAATGAGAAAGCCTGTTAATTTTGAATGCTTCCCTCTAGGTTTAGGCATCTCAACAATTACTCCATCATGCAATTCGTACCTTACTACTGAGTTTTCTGGATACCATTCCATAAACTCATCAAAGGTATATATTTTTGGTTCAGTTTGTGTTTGGGTCATAAGTTACCACCTCCATATATATTGTACCCGTTCAGGGGGGTGAATTTGCACCACCACCGATCAAGAGGCAAGAAGATTCTACACGGCGACGCATTGAAATTCGCTTCACGCGCTTAGGTGAAGTCACACAAGTTAAGTGATAATTGTTGTATTATTTAATACATAATAATCTAGCGATCGCCAAATTTAATTTTGAATTGCCTGTAAAGTATAATATAAATTTACTCATTGTATAGGCTAATATAGTCTGAGGTGATATTATATTTCAGACTATGAAACTTTCTGACTATGCTAAGCATTTAGGTATCGCCTACCAAACTGCTTGGAAACACTATAAAAAGGGGTTAATTCCTTATCCTACTCGTCAATTACCATCAGGCGCGGTGATTGTGGATTTTGACCCAAAAAACCAATTTGACCATAGAACTTTTAGTAAGGCAGCTATTTACACACGTGTGTCTGACGCTGAAAATAGGAAAAACTTAGATGATCAGGCAGAACGCTTATGCCAATATTCAACCGCCAAAGGATATCAAATTATCCATGTTGTTAAAGAAGTTGGTAGTGGTTTAAATGACCATCGCAAAAAGCTAGAAAAACTTCTGACCCTGGATGATTATGACATTTTGATAGTTGAACACAATGCTGTACTGTGCCGTTTTGGAACCAACTACATGGATCTTCTTTTATCACGTAATGGTATCCGACTTGAAATCGTCAATATGGCAGATAATGGTAAAGATGAACTAATGACTGATTTGGTGGCAATAATTACTAGCTTTGCTGCACGTCTCTATGGTCAACGACGTGCTAAACGCAAAACAGAAACAATCATCGCCACATTACAGGCTACATCTGAAGATTAAGTAATGTAACAATATCTTCTCCTCAAGCTCGTTCGGCTGGAAGAAGCCGATCGCCTCGGCTATGGCGATTAGCGCGGTCGTGTCATCGGGTGTAGTCGGTCGAATCATCGCGAACTCCGTCGTCGGGCGTGGTCGGTCGAATTATCGCGAACAGAGAGCGCACGGATTCAGGTATGAGGACAGCTACAGACACAAGTTAGCCGCAGGAGGCAACATTACAACAGTTCTTAGGCGACGCATTGAAATTCGCTTTACATGTTTGGGTGAAGTGACATTCGTCAAGTAGTTAAAATTTTAGCAAAAAGTACAGAATGACATGGTTGGCGATCGCCAACCTAAAACGAGATGTGTCTTGCCGACTGCACTAGAAAGATCTCCAGGTACTCATTAAGAGTATTCGTGTCGTCCATATGTGGTTCGGTCGTCGATCGCCCTTTTTCACCAATTTACTGTAAAGTTTTGATGAGATATTGCTTCTTAAATGTTTCATAGCTTTGCTTTAACCTTACACAAGTAGACTATTTTAACTGCCACATATCAATATAAATACTGTATGTTCTTTAACAGTTCCAAACTTGCACTTGCCCTCACCATGGTTTGTGGTGCCTGTGCTTCTATGGCAATTCCTAACCGGACCGCGATCGCATCTGTTGCCCCTGGACCATATCAGCATGTGCTAATTCTGTCTGTAGATGGCTTGCGTAGTGCAGATCTTCAAGATCCAGCACTGCAACCCTACTTAACCAACATCAACAGCCTCCGTTCCGTGGGGGTAACTTACCCTAACGCCTTCACCACTAGCCCATCCGACTCTTTTCCTGGGACTCTGTCCTACCTCACGGGTGCAGGTCCTGCGACCACTGGCGTTTACTACGATGATACGTATGCTCGCAATTTGACTGCACCGATCGCGAATGGTGGTAATGTTAACAGCCCCAAGGGAACTGAAGCAACCTACTTTGAATTGCTTGATTATTCCATTCCTGCCGATCCCAGCAATCCCGATCCGAACAATGTCGTTTGGAGACTTGATGGTGGCGGTTATGTGAGCGGTGACCCGACCAAACCCTTTGTGCAAGGGGACTATGGCTTGGGGAGCATCGACACAACTCGGTTACCCCAAGATTGCTCTAGCGGCACCTGTAAGCCAGTTTATCCCTGGCAATATCTCAACCCCGGCATCAATACGATTTACAATGTAGCTCATAACGCTGGGCTGTACACTGCCTTTTCTGATAAACACGCCGCTGCCTACAATATTGTTCAAGGAAGCGATGGCAACTCGATTAACGACTACTACTCCCCTGAGATCAATGCAAGTGTCATCTTCGATCAAAACGGCAAGTTGACAGATGCTGTTTCCTTTGACGCAAATGGCTTGCCGGTAATCGATCCCAACGCTCATGTCGTCACAGATAACACAACCTATACCAAGGCTTACGACGACTTGAAAGTCCAAGCCATTCTCAATGAAATTAATGGGCGGAACTCTTTAGGAACCCAGGATGCAGCTGTTCCTAACGTCTTTGCCATGAACTTTCAAGCTGTGAGCGTTGGTGAAAAGGCACTTGCTGGCGGCATCAACAACAGCGGTAATCCAACTAACAATCCGAAAGCGACCGGGGCTACTCCGACCACCGGTCCGTCTAGCGTTTTGGCTGATGCTGTGCAGCATACTGACGAGAGTATCGGTAAAATTTTGACAGCGATTCGCAGTAATCCACTTCTAGCTAACAATACCCTGGTGGTTCTGGTCGCTAAGCATGGTCAAGACCCCCGTAATGGTGTCGGAACTTTGCTTAAAGATAACCTGATCCCGGATGCGATCGACTTCCACCTCGGAGATCCCAATGCCGTGAATCAGGCTACTCAGGATGATGTCTCTCTGGTTTGGCTCAAAGATCAAAGCAAGATTAGCGATGTCACTCGATATCTGCGCGGTTTGAGAAATCTCCCTCTCTGTACAGGTACTTCATCAGGCTCTACGACTTCAGCACCTACCTGTAATCCTGGCATTGCCAACGTTTACTCTGGGGCTAAAGCTTATAAGCTTGGTCTGGCTCCCAGTCCTAACCCGGACAACCGCACGCCTGATGTGTTCGTCCAAATGCTACCTGGCTATATCTTTGTTGGTAATCCTTCAAATGGTAAGAAGATTGCTGAACACGGTGCTTTGTTTACTCCGGATGCAACCAACATCGCTCTAGTAATCGGTGGTAATGGTTTATCTTCTAATGTTAAGGGCACAACGGTAAACGATCAAGTTCGTACAACTCAAATTGCTGTAACTGTTTTGAATGCTCTGGGTCTTAATCCCAATCTCTTAAAAGGTGTACAGATTGAAGGAACTCAGGCACTCCCTGGAACTGGAATTCAAGCAACTTCCAAATAGGGGCTTTGATTAAACAGGTGTAATACAACCTAGGTGTGGCTTCACGCGCTTAGATGAAGTCACACAAGTTCAGTGATAATTTGTGTTATAAAGAATACAAATTATTATGGCAAGCGATCGCTTGCCCAAAAGTAGAATAGTTATTAGAAATCGACCGAATTTAATTATTCGTTGTCTGAAACCCTTGTAGAGACGTAGCACTGCTACGTCTCTACAATCATTTTCACCAGATGTTTATTGTCTTTATTAATACTATTTTGAAGAAGAATACATCTGGTGAGTCTAGGAAAGTGCAGCTTGTTTCCCACGCCCTGGGAACTGGCGATCTTCGAGTACACCGGCACGTCACCCGTAAGGGCGTGGGCTAGTTCTGATGCTCGTCTTAACTGAACCGTATTGATGTATAAAGCGGGTCATTTCATTTGAACACTGAAGAACTGTTGCGGATGTGGCGATCGCACTCTACGTCACTGCTGGGGCGATCGGGCAATTCAGTTAAACTGGATTAAAGCATGACGAAAAGGAGGCGACAATGCAACCAACTCACCCGCTTGATATTCAAAGCAAAGACGACATCATGGGAAAAGTTTTGACATCCCTCACCATCACCAATCGCGCCGACCAAATTAGAGCCGAAGATGGTACCATCTCACCCGCTCAGATCAGGTCAGTCACGTTAGAAAATGTCCTAGTTGATACCGGAGCAACGACACTCTGCTTGCCAGCGAATGTCATTGCCAAACTGGGTCTGAGTTTGCTCAAGGAAGTCGATGTGTCTACTGCTATGGGCATTGGCAAGGCGCGAATTTTTCAGGATGCCAAGATGCTGCTGTGTGGAAGGGAGGGTACGTTTGAGTGTTTGGAACTGCCCGGAGGCAAAGATGCGTTGATTGGGGTGATTCCCCTAGAAGCGTTGGGTTTGGAACCAGACCTGCGGAACCAAACGTTGAAAGTGCTGCCGACGGAATCAGCGGATACCTATTTCACCATTCTTTAACGGTGATGGCAGGCTGCATCAGATAAACTCAAGCTAATCCGCAACAAGCGCGGAAGAACTGGATATAAACGAAGATATTTCACCTTTAGAACCATTTAAAACCTATGATTTGCCAACTCCCTACAATTCGTTTGGTGCTGGAGAAACTCTGATGCAGGCGATGAAACTGGCTCCTTAGGTATGAGTTTACATGCGATTCAGATACTCGACTACTGACCCTTACCGAGACAAATTCGGCTCAACAACTGTTGGGAAACTCTCAAAATTTCGCCGCACCCAATCCATCCCGACTTCATTATTGAGCTTAATGTGCTGAGGCGTGTTCGCATACAGTTTGCCCAAAATGTCAGTGTCCTGCTCAACAACGATCTCAGCAAGTCGGAGGAGATTACGTTTGAGCAGATGGGTAATCAGGAGATGGGCAATGGGATGATGCGCCTTCCCGAACATCAGAACATAGGTGCGCGTGTGGGTTTCCGATTCTGGGACGAACAAATGACACTCTCTAATGGTGAAGATCGGGCTTTGGGCATGCACAATTACCAGGAACGGGAAGCAGTTTTCTAAATGCGCCTGAATCACTTGTGGCAGTACTAAGAGGGCTGGGTTCTTGAGGATGTCGCGAAGGGCGGGTTTGACTCTGGGCATATCGAAGTAGGCATGGGAGTGAAGTCCCTTGTCGATAAATTTCTTAAACTGCACGTCTTCAATCTCAAACAGCGGACGATGAGTGCCATTTTGGTGGTTGTAGTCATGCATGTTTAGCAGCATGGTGAGTATGTCAGTCTTGACGCTGCGATCGCCCGTAAACCCAACAAACTCATACTCCGCTGCAATTTCATTCAAAACTGTTGGGATGGAAATCTTCGGCTCACATCCACCGTAAGACCAGATAAAATCCCCTTGAATCATTAACTCCAATGGCTCCAACAAGGATTTTGTTGGCTTGTTGGAACCCGGTAAAACCGTGCAGCCAGTGCTATCAAACTCCAACGCATGAAACGGGCAACTCACCGCACTACTGCCATCTGGTTTAATCACACACCACCCCTCCGAAAGCATTGCCCCCATATGAGGGCAGGCATTCGGTAAGCAACTAATTTTGCCCGTGCTGTCTTGCCAGAGAACGTAGTCGTTGCCGTAGAGCGAAACCTTCATGGGCTGATTAGGCTTGAGCATCGAGCGATGTGCCAACAGCCACGGTGCACCAGGGAGCATGTTCATAAACGCCTTAGAGCTAACTAATTAACTTTTTAATTAGTTTAACGATGAACGAGTACTTCGTCAATTGAGGGGTTCGGGAGTACGATCGGAGAATTATCCTACTCCCGAACCGGTGTAAGATTACCTATTTTCTTTACTTCTTTCTTGGCGTCCTTGGCGTTTTGGCGGTTCATTAAATTAGGTATTCTAATTGACGAGAGCAAAACGTGTCGTCCCTTGTTACTATGAACAAGCAAACGATCAATTGTGATGCTGTGGTTCGGTCAGTTGGGACTAAGCGAGTTGCCAAATCGGTTCGTCAAATTCGCTCTGCTGAGGTGACGCAGCAGCAAATTCTGGATGCAGCAGAACTGGAATTTGCATCGAACGGTCTAAAAGGTGCTCGGTTGAGTGCGATCGCCGATCGCGCCAGCATTACGACCGCCATGATTCACTACTACTTCGAGAGTAAAGAGGGCTTATACAAAGCAGTTCTGCAGCGCCCAATCAATGAAGTTCAAGTTATGGTCAGTCAACTGAACTTGGATCATTTGCCTCCCGAAGACGCAATGGCACAAGTTATCCGTGTGGCGATCGCTTACGAAGCTGCCAATCCTCATCGCCAAATGCTGTGGTTTCAAGAAGCTAGTCAAAATCAGGGCTTATATTTCAAGCAGATCAATTCATGGAGTCTGTACGAACACCTGCTAAAAATCCTGGAGCGAGGTATGGCATCCGGGTGTTTCCGTCCCCTCGATCCACTCTTAACTCTAACCCATATCCTCAGCGTGTGCATTTTCTACTTTACTGTGCAAGAAAACTGGAAACACTTGACCCCTGAGATCGATCGCCTCAGTCCAGAAATGGTGTCCAAGCATACCGAGGCGGCAATCAAATTTATTTTGGCAGGTGTGAAGAAAACTGGAACCTTTGCTGAAACAACAGAGTGAAAATAAATCCTTCTGGGGAAAAATTGCCGCTTCGTTAAACCCATATTTTGATGATCCAGTAACGTCTTTCATTCCTTATTTCTAGTAATCAAACCCCCAAAGTGCTTTAATATTTTTAACACCTCATAGAGATTATTTCGGTAGGGCGATCGCGTAGCAAACAAATCCGAAACTCCGTACTGCTTACCCAAAGTTTTGATAAACAAATAACTGCTACCGTTCGCCACCATGCCATAGAGCGGTTGGTCTGGTTTTTGATGAGCTGCCATGTACCCTAGCGTCTGGGGAACTGCCAACTCTAAATCAAACGTTGTCTTTTTGGACTCAATCAAAACAATCCAGAGCCGATCAAGTAATACCAAGGCATCAATCCGTCCACGCAAAATTTCATCATTGTCACCAAGTGCCTCAATCTCCACCGGAAATTCTGCCCTAAATTTGTAGGGAGCTTGATAAAAACCAGCAAGCTCCAGTAAGGTCGAAAGCACGACCATTTTAATTGTTTCCTCTAGAAGAATGCCATCAGAAATTTGGTAAAGGTAATTTCGTCGCACCTGATCGAGCCGTGCTTGCTCTAACTCACTTAATAATGGTAATTCATCCATCCATTCTGTGAAAAACTGCCTATCCTCAGCTAGTGTTAGACCGAGCTTCACCTCGACTTGTCTAAGGGTGGTGATATCTTCTGAAATGGCTAGAATCTTAGTCACCGCAAGTTATGTGAATCATTTTGCCATTAGCATAGCGCAACTGGCGGTAGTAATTGTAGTACTGATAGCGATTTTTGCGGCACTAATAGCAGCACTGACGGTGGTATTATTTCCGTCCCGGAGTCCGATTTTACTGTAGCCCACATGTTGCACCAAGCCCTCATAATAGAATTCTGTGGCTTTATTCACACGCTTGCAAGCGCCCTTGGGTATTAGTTGTTACATTTTACTATTGTTTGAATTAAGACAACATATTGTATATGCAACTACAGATTACTGAGGTAAACTGGCAAGCAAGATAATGCAAATATTACCAGAGTGGCTTTAGGGTCTGGGCAGCGCTCACAATGGAACACTGGGAATTTCTGATACAAAAACAGGGTGATCGATATTGGCGTCCCTTGGAATCGCCAAATGTGGAAATTATGGAAGGTAAGTATAGAGTTGTGGCTCGTTCTCACCACGCCAATTTAGATGTGGACGTGCGGGTAATTCACGAATCAACTCTGGAAGTTCCATCAAAGCGCCGAATTCAGAAGCGATCGCGTCGCACTAACATATCAGGCTTAATGGCGGTAATACCCTTTACCTACCTCAAGCCGGGAATTTGGGAGTTGCAATGCTCCAGTGATTTGATGTCGGATATTCTTGGTACATCGTGGCAATACAGTGTTTATTTGCAAGTCTTGCCCATCTTAGGTTCAAAAGATGAGGGCGATGAGGGAGATGAGGGAGATGAGGGAGATGAGGGAGATGAGGGAGACGAGGGAG
>CAXTSI010000187.1:0-15324 GCA_964246695.1 uncultured bacterium | reverse complement strand
TTTTAATTCTTTACCTCCCCACTCCCCTTCTTTTGGTTAAACGATCATTCTTTCCAAAGCTAATAAATCAGGAATACAAATAACCTCAGAATCGCGTTTAATCAACCCTTTTTTTTCTAACCGTGTCAATACTCGTGTAACTGTTTCCCGCGCTAGTCCACTCAAACTGCTCAATTCTCGATGAGGTAAATTGGGAATTTCAGTTCCTGCCTGTATTTTTTTTCCCTGTCCCTCTGCTAAAAACAATAACGTATCTGCCACTCGTGACTGACTGTCAGATTCCCGCAATCGCAGTCGCCGATTTACTTGCCGCAAGCGTCGCGCCATCAATTGTGCTAATCGGACCCCCGCCAAGGGTTCTGTTTGAAGTAACTTGACAAAATCCTGGGCTGGCATGCTACCGATGACTGTGGAGGTCAACGTAATCACATCAGTCGAGCGAGGCACTTCATCAAGCGCTGCCATTTCACCAAATAATTCTCCCTTGCCAAGAATATTTAGTGTCACTTCTTTGCCTTCTAAATTGTAAGTGCGTATTTTTACCCAGCCATCAATAATAAAATATACAGAACCACCCCAGTCATTTTCCAGCAATATCACTTGATTAGCTGGGTGAGTACGGGTGACAAGATGGGTTAGAGCTTGTTCCACAACAGTTTCTGGCAACCCTTGAAAAAAGGGAGTCGAGATCATCCAGGGATTGACAGGTGCATTCAAGCTATATCGATCTTCCATTAGAAATCTTTTTTATAAAAGCTGCACGTATACGCAACAGCGCCATTTTAAGTCTAAGCTATGCAAAGCACAGCCTTTTTAAAACACAAAACTCAACTATATTACACAAAAAAACTATTTAAGTGTTTTTTATGAAATGTCTTTACCTTTAGGTTTAAACCTGGTAAAAGTCTTGCCCAAAGCAGTGTGTAGCCTACGGTCGTCATGAGTGGAGTTAGCTTCACTGCAAACATAATTATTTAATAAAATAAGCAAACAATAATCAACTAGATCAATGATACTTAAGGCAATTGATTTTTGCTAACCTAAGATTTTTAACTGTTTTCATGCCTATTCGTCCAAGCGTCCGTGAGACAGTGAGCAGTTCTTATTCCTTTAAGCCAGCGCGTTGCGAGCAGCGCTGCGGGAGGGCTACCATTGCTCACAACTCCAAACAAAAAGTCCAAGCAGCAACCAACAGTTTCCAACAGAAATGACAATTATCGCGCTTTCGCCTAAGGATTCTTAACATAATTGCACAATTTGTCAAGCAATTACCATACTACAAGAAGTACAGTTCTCGATAAGGTAAATTAAAGTGACGCTACGCACAACTGAAATTCAAACACTGCTCGCAGACATTGACAGCTTACTTGCCCATAAAGGCAACCGCTTGCCCAAGCTCCTCTCTGGACAAGGGCAAGAGCCAAGACAGGTTTTAGAACGAACTCGCGACTTCCTGATTAGGTTGAGGGAAAGTGAGGAGCTTGCAGGTAGCATCGAAAACCAGCGTGAGCAACAATCACAATTATCGCCTTTGTTGGCAAGATTTGTCGATCAGAGTTATCAACCCAACCAGGAAGAGGGTACTTTTGTTGATCCGACCCGGTCATTGAGTGCATTTTCGGCATTGCTCATGCCCTTGCAAACAGAATTACAAGGGCTGTTGCAAGAGCGGGCAAATCTTGTCCAGGAAATTAGGCAGCTAGAGCAAAAGCGATTGCAAAATTACTCATTAGCACAGCAGTTGGCAACCCAGGAGAAAATGATTTCTGAATTTTTACAGGTGCTGATGAGTCGCCTGACATCGACTTTAACGTCCCATAAAGCGGAGACTACTGCCAATTCCCCACTTGAACCGTTTTTCACAATCAATGCTTCTAGTTCCTATGAAGCAAGCAAAAAGGGCAATACAGAACTAGCATTTTCCTCCACTCAATCTTTACCAGAGTCACCAGATCAAGTGGAACGGTTAACACGGCTTGCCAAAGAGTTGGATCAACAGTTGCTGGGACTAGATGGAACTGTCAATGTTGTTTTTGAAGCACTACAGCGCAACATACACACTTATCACGAGTCTTTATCCCAAGCACTAGCAAGAATGTACAGCAAAGGAGTGCAAGGGGAACAGTTAATAGCCATCTGGATCAATAATTTGATGGAGCAATTGCAGCAACAAAAGCAAGACCATAACCCATCTCCTCTAAATGTACAAAATGAAGCATTGTCGCCAACCGTACTTTCTGTAACAACGGCACAGACCCTTAATCCGAGGGTAGAGTTTAAGAGTGAAAGTCATCACTCAGGATCGCATTCTTTAGCAGTTACACAAGTAAATACGAACTCAACACTTGCAAACAATTACAAGCATTCAGAGGAAAGTGTAGAACATGCGAACAGCGCAGCGAATCTAGATGCAATGCTTTTGCAGCTAAACCAAGAGACGCAAAATTATGCTGCAAACGTTGTCGAGTTACAGCCGAGTGATTCAGAGTTAATTGGTGATGAAGTAGATCAATTATACGCCAGCTTGTTTGGATCTGACAATTTAACTGACTCAAGTCTTAAGGTTGGAGCAACGCATGAGGTAACGGATGTTACAAATGAGTTGTCTGTAGCTACCACAACCTCTCCATGCACACCCGCGCTGGCGATCGCACCACCAGTAGAGGTCGTTGCGCCACCAACAATAGAGGTAACAGATGGCACACATAAATCTTCAGGGGAAACTACAGCCGAACCACAGGCGATCGCAACCGCACCAGCAGCAGAGGTCGCCCCAACAACAATAGAGGTAACAGATACCCATGAATCGACAAGGGAAACCAGAGCTTCCTCCACGGCGATCGCAACCGCACCAACAGCAGAGGTGGTTGCCCCAACAACAATAGAGGTAACAGATACCCATGAATCCACAGGGGAAATCACAGTAGATACGTTCCGCCGGAACTTCTCTTCCCCACTGCCCACGGTGATGCCAGATCCCTGGTTTGATGAACCAGACGCAGGCCTTTTGGATCTGCGTTACGCTCACACACAAGACAATTCAGTTAAAGCTACGGGACAATTGTCAGATTTATACAACACATTAATAGCCTGGGAAAATACTGAAATAATCCCAGGAAGTGTTACAACCCCCAACTTTATTGAAGAGCCACCAAGTACTGATACAATCACAGGGCTGAGCGACTTATTCGTGAGTGTAGACAGTAGTGAGCAGTTGTCTGAGGTACCATCCTCTGATATTGCACTCAGCACTATAGCACCAGCAAATTCAGAAGTAACTACAGCCCCACCCGAAACGTCGTCCGTCATCATTAACACACGCGGTTTAGAACCGTCTGATAACTACATTCCCGCTTCGCCACAAGAAAATTTGCTTGCCCAAGAGGATTCTTTGACGATAGCAGTAGCTGATATTTCCTTAGAAGAAGAGCAGTTGCGGCAGTTGGAACAAGATTTGGCTAACTTTGATGCAGCAATAAATTTCCAGTTGCAGGCTGTAACTAATCTAGAAAATCAAGCAACAACACAGAACACGCGACCAAGCCTGGAAGTAGCACAGCAGTTAGATGCTAAGTTAGACTTGAATGCTGTAGGAATACAGGTGGCTGTTGCTGAAAAAAAAAAGGAAGTAACAATAGAAAGACCGTCCACTTCTTTACTTTCAATTTCCAACTCAATAGATAATACAGAATCGCTGAATACTCTCGGCTCGGTTTGGTATTTAGGAATCGATTTAGGTACAACTGGGATTTCTGCTGCACTATTGAATCGCTCCACGACAGAGGTTTATCCTCTCTACTGGTCAGCAGAAAACCAACCAGAAGCGAATTCTATAAAGCGCTCATTTCGTTTACCAGCAGAGGTTTATTTGCCTACAGCTTCTGTAACTTATAGTGAGATAGAAAGCACATATGCTATTGAGCAGACGATACCAGCATCTGTTGCCGAAGAATTCGTACCTGACAACCTAGCGACAACTTATGCGCCACCTATATCAGCACCAGTTCCGACACACAATCTTTTTTCAGCACTGTTGAAGCCATATTTGCAGGTAGCCCTCCCCTACAAGAGTGAACGGCAAAAATGGGAACCAGTGTTGCAATTAAATGAATTTTCTACGGTTCCTTTGGTTTGGGTTGTGCGATCGCTCTCGAAATTGCTACTGACCTTAAAATCCGATTCCAATAGCACAACATTAGGTTTAACTGCGGCTGCTGTTAATCTTAGCCAGCAAACCTTCCGTAACATTATCAATAACATTGCTGGTGTCATTTGCACTTGCCCATCTAACTGGTCGGAACAATATCGCTTCAATGTGCGAGAAGCTTTACTGATTAGCAAATTAGTGCAGCATCCCCAACAAGTGTTTTTTGTAGAAGAAGCGATTGCTAGTCTGCTCTCGGAACTTGATGGTGCTAACGGTGAAGCAGTAACATTGAACACACAAGCGGGTTCTCGTCCTGCCTCCACCAGCGATCGTCCAATCGTTGGCAGTACCCTAGTGATTAATATTGGTGCAGCTTTCACAGAAATGGCACTGGTCGATTTGCCGGAAAACCTAGAAGACTTAACCCACAATGATTTCATGCTCCACGGCTTTGCCTACGCTGGCAAGGGAATAGAGCAGGACATCATCTGCCAGCTGCTGTTTCCACCAAAATGGCGTCAATCACGCACTGAAGGTGATAGCAATAGTAGCAAACCTTGGCATTGGCAACCAGCGATTCCTGGTTTGGATCAGATGTACCTGTCTAGTTTAAAATGGGAAGAATTAAACTTACCTAGAGCAGGGGAACCTGATATCACCGATCGCATTCACCTCCAGCAACGGCTAGAAAGTTCTGTTTTGGGAAAGGCGATGATCGATGCGGCGATCGCTCTGAAGCTGATTTTGCAGCACCAAGACTCTTTTACCCTACAATTGGCAGATCAATCGTGGATGTTGCAGCGACGAGACTTGGAAAGCCAAGTGTTTGTCCCCTTTGTGCGACGCCTGAATCGAGAACTAAACAGATTGTTGGTAGCTAAAGGCATACCTACAGAAGCAATTAATCAAGCTATCGTGACTGGTGGAGTGACATCAATAAGTGCGGTCAGTCGTTGGCTACGGCAAAAACTACCCAACGCTAAGATTATTCAAGATTCGTATCTCGGTGAAAATGGCGCTTCCACTTGCAGCCGAGTGGCATATGGTCTAGCTATGCTACCTTTGCATCCTCAGGTTTTAGATGTACCTAGGCAACAGTATACTGACTATTTCCTGTTTACAGAATTGCTCAAGCTTTTGCCAGAACGAGCCTTATCTTTCGACGAAGTTATCCAGTTATTCGAGAATCGTGGCATCAACACCCGTAGTTGTCAGCAACGCTTGTTAGCTTTTTTGGAAGGTGAGTTACCTCCTGGTTTAATACCGTCGAATCTAGACTCCTGCTGGCTGGCTGCTCGTGCAAATGAAAATTCTGAATATCAGGCAATTATTGCTGCACCACTTTTTGAGAAACAAGGAAGTCTCACCTATCGTCCCAATTCACAACAATTGCAGTTTCTCTGTCACTATCTGGATACTATCAAAGCTAGTACTCAGCAGTCACTTGAGGAACCATATACGGTTAATTTCGCCGTAGGAGTTGTTAATTAGTGATTTGTTGGTTGTTGGTTGTTAGTTGTTAGTTGTTAGTTGTTGGTTGTTAGTTGTTGGTTGTTAGTTGTTAGTTGGCAAAAAGGTTAATTCTTAGTAGGGTGGGCATTGCCCACCTAATCCACAGTCAAATCACCAAAATTTTCTGACAACTCAAAAATCTACTCATCGTCCACGTCTACAAATATAGATTTTAAATCCCGATAACCGCTAACTACCCGCACAATCACAACACTATCTTCAAAAACTCAATAAAAAATAATGTATCCATCCAAAAGTATTCCTCTGTCCGACTTTTCGTCACCAAGACGCGGGCTAGCATTGCCCATCCTACCTTATGACAAAAGCGGCTAGAGGTTGTAGCATAGAAAAAACCTTAATTATTAGGGTTTGCATTCATGCGATCGCTTACTTCTTGGTTGGAGGGGCGATCGCCACTGGTCGGGCTAGAAATAAATATTATGGGTCATTGGGATGGCTGGGGAAGCGAAAACAATGGTCACACTGCGCCTTGGCAACAGTTTTTGACCATGCTGCTGGAAGGTCATCGGTAAAATACGCAACTCGCACAATGAAATACGCCGGGAAATCTTTGAATATCAAGATATTACATCTTGAAGTGCGGAATATGGGTTATTGAGGTTGATTAACGATCGCTCTCTTTGTTTTTGCATACTACATTTTGAAGTGCGGAATGTGGGTTAGTAAAGCTCATTTTATGACCTTTTAAAGTATAGATACTGAGTGTGTGAAGGGTTGAAAACAAAATCCCTGAGTGTGGAAGCTCAGGGATCGTGCCAGTTAGGCAACCTGCAATATTCTCTTGACGTATGGACAGGGTGAATTGTTACGAGGCGACAGTTTAACCTGATATCCTCGCTATTTAGTCTGGCAGTTGGGCTACCTGCCGAACTTCCTCAATCGGTAGATCCAGAAGCGCAGCCACTTTCTCAACATTGAAACCTTCCCTTAATAGCTTGGGAACCATCTTCAACTTGTGTTTGCGTTCGCCTTCGGCTTCAATTTCCCGGTAGACTCGACTTTCCTCTAAATTCAGTCCTAACATAGCTTCAACCTCTTCTCGACTTCGGCTAATGAACTTGTAGACAGCAATCGTTGCGATAATTTCTATTATCTCGTTTCTGGCAAGGGTCGTCGCTTCTTCTCGTCGCAAGAGAGCGAGCAACTGTCTCGCCTGAGCAATCGCTGTAGCAGCACGGAAAATCAGCCCTTAACACCACTACTAGTTTCAGTTGGGACAATGTAGCGTTGTAAAAATAGGAATAATATCAGTACTGGGGCAATAGAAATTACTGAGCCTGCTGCTACCAATCGCCAGTCTAAGGAAAAAGTCCCTGCTAACTTTGCTACTCCCAATGTCAGGGTGTATAATTTTTCATCTTGGATGACAATTAAAGGCCAGAGAAAGTCACTCCAAGAACCAATGAATTCAAAAATCGCCAGCGTCGCCAGTGCTGGACGAATTGCTGGGAGCATGACATACCACCATAAGCCTAACTCTGAACAACCATCCATACGTGCCGCTTCTTCCATCTCTTTAGGAACGCTGCTGAAAGCTTGTCGCAGCAAAAAAATGCCAAAGGCAGAAGCTAAGCTAGGAAAAATCATTCCCAAATAAGTGTTTCTTAAACCGAGTTGGACTGTCAAAATGTACAGCGGAATCATCACGATTTGGAAGGGAATCATAATCGTGGAAACAATCGCCATAAAAATCCAGTCTCGTCCGAGGAACGACAGTCTTGCCAATGGGTAAGCAGCTAAAGAGCAAAACATTAAATTCAGGCATACTGTCAGCACCGCCACCAAGGTACTGTTGAACAAGTATTGCCCAAAAGGTAATGAGTGCCAAACAGACACAAAGTTTTCTAAGGTTGGGTGACTTGGTAATAACTGTGGCGGTGATTGAAAGATATTTTCTGTTGGCGATTTCAATGCCGTACTGACAAGCCAAAATAAGGGAAAAAGCGTCACTACTGCGATCGCCCCTAGTAGCCCATATATCCATAACTGATTGGGTATTTTAACATTTGTCATGAGTCACATTTAAAAAGATTTATTAACGTAAATTACTAGTTATAGAGTCAGGGCTGGTAATGGCTAATGGCTAATGGTAACAATTAACAATTAGCAATTAGCAATTAACAATTAGCAATTAGCAATTAGCAATTACCATATATAAGTATTTTTACTCCATATCCCGTTGCTTGAACAATCCCATGAGTTTATACTTATAGGCATGGGTCTGCATTAACTGTGCGCGATAGGCTGACCAATCCGCTCCCCTCTCAGATGCCAAATAGGCTGCGCGTACTTTTTTTAACCAATCAACAGCGTAAAAATACTGTTCCGCTTTACCCGCATCTAGAATCGGTTCAGCACGGCGACTGGCATTTGCAATTACCCAGTCAGGGTTGTGAGGTATAGCGGCATCCATCACCCTACGAATTATTGTTGAATAATAAGAACTCAGTTCGGTGACGGTGGCGATCGCATCCTCAATTAGCCCCTCATACAAAAAGATATCCACCTTAGCTTCTTCCGTTCCCCATGCCCCATGGGTATAAAGTATTTTCAATAGGTCTGTCTTGACACTTGCCCAATTTTCAACAGCTAAATTCTCTATTTTCTGGTAGTCTTTAAAAGAAGGTCTGGCTTGAAAAGCCACCTTTCTGGCTGCTAAAGCTGCTTGAGTGTCTCCCAACTCAAAAGCTAAATCACTTGTCCAGGTTCCCAAATCGTACTGGTAGTTACCCGGTAAATTCAACCCCATCTGAGCAATATTTAATGCTTGCGGTAAAGCCCCCTGCGCAAAGAGTGTTTTAGCTAAGGCAAAAGCTTCATCCATTGAGGTGATTTGGGTTTTTGCCAAGGCGAAGGCTTCCTCAACCCTACCTAACCGAGCTAGCATTGTCAGATACTGCTGAGTTTGCCCTGACGCTTTTGCCAAAAGCAGGTATTCTTGGTAACGCTCCTCACGTTCAAGAATTTTCAACCGAATTAGTGCTAAATCATCAGCGTAGTCTGGCGCGTGTTCTGTGATATTTCCCTCGAAAACTTGCATTAGTGGCGGATAATCCCAGCCCTGCTGCAAAGCATTTAGTGCCAGTCCAAAATCAGTATTCCACTCGGACTGCCATGTTTCTAAGTTTACCTTTATCTCCACTTTTTCCTCTGATGTGAGATCGGTAGTCAGAATTGCTTCACACCAAGCTTTATTTAGTTCATGGACAATCTCTTCATTGTCAGCACCGTAATCGGCGACATCATCCCAATTTTTCACACAGGTAGAAGTAATCGCTTCTAGAATGGCGATCGCTCCCCTGCCATCCCCTCGTTCGCTAAAATCTACGGCAGTTTGAACCACATTCAGCAATTCCTCGCCAATGAGGTCATCCTCACACCCTTCTTCCCAGTAGTGCACAGCATCTCGCAGAATCTGGCTGACTTGGCGCTGGAAAGGAACCGGATCAACGGTAGTTCGGTGTCTGGACGTTGAGGGTTCAAGGCTTGCTACAGGCTTAGTTATCAAGCTGACATAGCGGTCAATCTCCTCTATGAGTTCTGGATGGTTTGCCACTAAGTCTTGCAGAAGCCGTTGGGTTTGCACAATATCTAGGTGAGCAAGTAGTTTTTCCAAGGAGGGAAGCTGCTTAATAGACATGTCCGTAAAATTGTGTTGGCGCGTACGCTATGTTACTTCAATACTTTAAAAGCATCAATAATAATTTCTACTCGTACTATCGACCCAGAAGATGGCACAATCTCACCATTGGTAAGCGGTTTTAATAGTCCACACGGCTTAGGCTTCGTGCCAAGTTCCGCTTCCACACTTGGTTAATTCCTGAATCACGCTTGTAGATAGGCACAAATAAACTAAAAATAGGGCGGGCAGGATGTCCACCATACAACAGATTTGCTTTTCTTGTGGGGTGGGCGTCTCGCCATTGGTGTTAATAATCGCGCCAAACCCCTTACGAACACGATCTTTCCCAACCTTTCTCGTTCCCACGCAGAGCGTGGGAATGTATTGCGTCCGGCTCTGCCTCCCAGGTAAGGAGGCAGAGCCTCCTGATAGCGCGTTACTAGGCAGAGCCTAGTAACGAGACTCGTCTATATTTTCAAGGTTTACCTATTAGTTGACACCAATGGCGTCTCGCCCGCCCTATCTTAAGAACAAATATTTTAAAAGAACTCTAAAATTAAAAGACTGGCACTGATTGCTTGATCAGTTAAGAATAAATAGGCAAAGCACACTGGGAAACTAACGTGAGTCAGGTATTTGATTACGATTTAGTGATTATTGGCGCTGGAGTAGGCGGACACGGCGCTGCCTTACACGCTGTTAGCTGCGGTCTCAAAACAGCCATTATCGAAGCGGCTGATATGGGCGGAACATGCGTCAACCGAGGCTGCATTCCTTCTAAAGCACTGTTAGCGGCATCCGGACGTGTGCGAGAGTTACGCAATGCTCATCACCTCAAAACGCTGGGAATTCAACTGGGAAGTGTAGAGTTTGATCGTTCGTCGATCGCCAACCATGCTGGAAATCTCGTATCTAAAATTCAAGGCGACTTAACCAACAGCCTCAAACGTTTAAAAGTTGATATCATCAAAGGCTGGGGTAAAATAGCCGGAATCCAAAAAGTAACCGTGACGACAGACAGTGGTGAAAAAACAATCGCAGCCAAAGATATTATTCTTTCCCCCGGTTCCATTCCCTTCGTTCCTCCTGGCATTGAGGTAGACGGCAAAACAGTTTTTACCAGCGACCAAGGTGTAAAGTTGGAATGGCTACCGGACTGGTTGGCGATTATTGGCAGTGGCTACATCGGCTTGGAATTTTCTGATGTATACTCAGCTTTGGGCTGTGAAATCACGATGATTGAAGCCTTGGACCAGCTGATGCCAGGATTTGACCGTGATATTGCCAAACTGGCTGAACGAGTGCTAATTACTCCTCGCGATATTGAAACATATGTAGGGATATACGCCCAAAAAGTCATTCCAGGTTCACCCGTGGTCATTGAATTAGCCGACTTCAAAACCAAAGAATTCGTAGATGTGTTAGAGGTAGATGCTTGCTTGGTCGCCACAGGACGCATACCGGCTACGCAAAACCTGGGTTTGGAGTCTGTGGGTGTAGAACTCGATCGGCGGAATTTTATCCCAGTTAATGACAGTATGGCAGTGCTTTCATCTGGTGAAGTGATACCGCATCTGTGGGCAATTGGCGATGCAAACGGCAAAATGATGCTTGCTCACGCCGCTTCTGCCCAAGGCATTCTAGCAGTAGACAATATCTGTGGACGGCACAAGGAAGTAGACTATCGCAGCATCCCAGCAGCGGCGTTTACTCACCCCGAAATCAGCTATGTTGGTATGACTGAAGCAGCAGCGAATGAACTTGGTAGCGCAGAGGGTTTTGAAGTCAAGACGACAAAAACTTACTTCAAAGGTAACTCTAAAGCACTAGCAGAAGGCGAAGCTGATGGTATGGCAAAAGTAGTGTACCGCCTCGATACAGGCGAAGTTTTAGGCGTCCACATTTTCGGAATGCACGCTAGCGACTTAATTCATGAAGCGTCCGCCGCGATCGCCAACCGTCAAACCGTCCACACTCTAGCTCATTTGGTTCACGCCCACCCAACACTTTCCGAAGTGCTGGACGAAGCCTACAAACGAGCTGTTGTCAATTAGATAATTGCTAATTGCTAATTGTTAATTGTTACCATTAGCCATTAGCCATTAGCCATTAGCCATTACCCAAAATGCAAATTCGCCGCCGTTCACCCAACCCATCTATTGCTATACCCATGTTGATGTATCAGGTTGCTGTGCCTGATGCTGAAGCAAAAAATATCTTAGAGGAAATTGTTTGGCACAAAGAAGTAGAAGTTGACAAAATGCGGGAAAAGGTGCCGTTGCAAGAGTTGCAGCGTCAAGCACTCACCACACCGCCAACTCTTGATTTTGTAGCAGCATTGCGACAAGGCAAGACTAAGCCGGCTTTGATTGCTGAAGTCAAAAAAGCTTCACCTAGTAAAGGGATTTTACGGTCAGATTTTGACCCAGTAGAGATAGCACAAAAATACCAGCAAGGTGGTGCTAGTTGTCTTTCTGTGCTCACCGATGAAAAGTTTTTCGCAGGTAGCTTTGACAACTTAGCTCTTGTTCGTGCTGCAGTCGATTTGCCACTACTGTGCAAGGATTTTGTAATCTATCCTTACCAGATGTACTTGGCGCGTGTTCGAGGTGCAGATGCGGTATTATTGATTGCAGCTATACTTAGCGATCAAGATTTGCAATACTTCGTCAAAATTGCCAACGCGCTGAAAATGACAGCTTTGATAGAAGTCCATTCTCTGGCAGAACTTGACCGCGTGTTAGCCATAGATGGCGTCTCCTTAGTAGGTATTAATAATCGCAATTTAGAAGATTTCTCTGTTGAGTTGCAAACTACTTGCGAATTGTTAGCATATCGGGGTAAGCAATTGCAGGAACGGAACATCCTGGTAGTGAGTGAGTCAGGACTACATAGCCCAGATGATCTGACTGTGGTAACACAAGCAGGAGTATCCGCAGTCCTGATTGGAGAATCTTTGGTGAAAGCGCCACATCCGGAGTTAGCGATCGCCAATCTCTTTGCCAAATCTTATGACTAGCTAAATTTAGGTTTTCACCAAACAAAGTTTACTTATGTAACAATTTAATGTATAGACAAATACTCTCTAATCAATCCAACATCTAAAATCCAAAATCAATTTCATGCAGTCAATTCCTCTGCCTTCACCTATCCACTACGAACTCATCCTGCAACTGCTAGAAAGACAAACCATGTTAGCAGTCAATCACGACCCAAACTTGCGGCATCAGGTGAATCAGTTAATTATTACCATGCGTAAAGCAGTTGTTCAGCAGAAACACTTAGAAGAAATTTGCCAGGTTTCTGCTGTAGAAGTTGATCATCGTTGGTCCGTCAATCAACAAGAGTGCTGATTAAGTTGCCACCCCACCCATTCATGACAGCCCCCATCGCAATGAGTAATAATCAAGCATAGCGGGTAAAAATTATCGACCCGCTCCCTAAATATGTGAGTAAGTGAGTAGAAGACTGTGTAGTTTCTTTTCCTATGTATCAGCCTTTGCCAAAGGCTGAGTTGATGTGGCATACTTGATTCTCCTGAATAAGCTATTCATAAATATGCCGTCTCTAACCAATCATAGATTTGTTCTAGCTGTTCTAGAGTAATTAACCCATACTGCCAAAGAATCATCGGTAAGGGACCAGGATCTTGCTTGCTGTGACGAAGAGCAACCGCTATCGAAGCTGCGGAAATTGCCAAATCGTCTTGCAAGAAATGAATAAGTCGCGAATAGGTGGTCGGTGACATTTGGATCTCACCTCCTTGTGTAAATTGTATCGTCATACATCAATTTCCCACTTTTAAGTAGTTAGTAAGCAGTATACCTGTATAATCGAAAAACGGAGTTTAACTTACTAAAACACAGTTTTTCGTTGTTGCTCTCCTAGTTTCGTGCGGCATTTAGAATTACCGACTTGCAGATCCAACATTCCGGAGCGTAGGATGGTAGGAAAGGGCATCTACACTATGCCATTAACTATGCCTGGGGTAAATCGAAGATTTACTTTGCATCCAACTATGTTAAACCTAATCTTTACAGACTAGGCTTTTTTAAAAGACCCTTCGCTCTACTTCCAAATGAACGGGAACAATACCGACAAGATTGGCAAAAAGTTTTCTCTTTACACAAACTAAGTCTATAAACGAAAAACTTATAACTTCAAGAGATATTAAGACAATTTTAGCGAATTTTTCCAAATTTTACAGATTTGAGAGAAATTGTGCCAAAAAAAAGAGCTAAGATCTTCTAATATTCTCCAATTTTTGATTTAGTATTACGTCACTGCACTTGTACCTAATAAAAACAAAATCACAGCTTGTGTGGTGTTCCCGAAGCTGAGCCATGTGGTAAACATAAATTTTAACGTCACTTAACTGCTTAAAGCTACAAGCAACACTTTTTACAAATGGAAGTTTTATCTTTTTCTACTGAGCTTACTTTATTTAACTACACCTGTCAATAGGAAAGGTTTCATAGCCTATATTCACTTATTGGCAACTATTTACACGTACACCAAAAGGTAGATTTTTTGTAGTCTAGACTCTAGAACGTTGATACCTGTTTTTCTTGTGGCGGCAGGTAGTCCGGCCTGCCAATTGGGCGGGCTTTCGATGCAAGGGCAAAAGAAGCGATGAGGGAAACCCGACAAGATTGGATCGTTGATTATTGGAAGTCCCTAAGACTGCGAAGTACTGGATAGGAATTCAATTTTGACCCGATCGCCTATCTTCAAACCCAATTCGGCAGCTCGCCCAGATCGCAGTTCAATAACCTGATCGATGGGCTTTCCAGGACCATAGGTAGGACAGGGAGCGCTAGTGCAGGGAGGTACTTTCGCGGCAATATATTCCACGACCCCCGAATGCATAAAGACTATATCTAGGGGCTGAGGCGTATCCTTCATCCAGAAACTAATTGGTTGCGCTGACGGAAACTGAAACAGCATACCTCTATTGTTTGGCAAAGCTGGTCGATACATTAATCCCATCTCTTGCTGTCGCGGCGTCCGCGCCACTTCTAACTCAAGGGTCGTGCCATGAACAATTGCTCGACCTGAAATCGGTAGTTGTTGACCAGTATTCATTACAGGTGGTGGAGTCGGAGTACTAGACGTAACAGTGGGAGGAACTGCAGGCGTTGGAGGAGAACAGCTAATTAGTAAAACACCTAGCACAATCGAGAGTACATTTAGCCAAGGAAACATAAGGATTGTTGGGGAGTTGTTAGTTGTTAGTTGTTAGTTGTTAGTTGTTAGTTGTTAGTTGCTAATGGCTAATTGTTACCAGTCTGACATTAGCCATTAGCCATTTACGATTCTCTTAATACGTAACCAACACCTCGCACCGTCTGAATTAAGCGCTTTTGACCTTCATCTTCGATTTTGAGGCGTAGGTAGCGAATGTATACTTCAATCACATTTGATTCGCCCATAAAGTCGTAGCCCCAAACATTTTCGAGAATTTGTTCGCGGGTTAATACTTCACGGGGATGTTCCATTAGATACTTTAAAAGTTCAAATTCCTTCATTGTCAAGTCAATAGCCCGTCCATTATTTATGACCCGACGGGTTGACATATCGAGAACGAGATCCCCAAAACGTAACTGCTCTGTGTTATCAATCTCAGGTTTTAAGTAGAGGCGAATCAAGTTCAAAAATTCTTCTGAGCGGTAAGGCTTAAGGAAGTAATCATCGGCACCAGCTTCTAGACAAGCTACGCGGTCATCAACCGTATCCCGTGCCATTAAAACCAGCATTGGCGATCTCATTCCGGCGGTTCTAAAATTTTTGCATAACGAGAGTCCTGATTCTCCTGCCAGCATGCGGTCTATAACAATTAAAGCTGGTTGGCGATCGCGACATTGTTGCAAACCTTGATTTCCATCGTGAGCCATAAGGGGGTCATAGCCAGCTTCTTTCAAATCGAAAGCCAGTTGATTTGCTAGGCTTTCATCGCTTTCAATCACCAAAACACAGGGGTTGTGAGCAAGCGTCATATCAATTTGTCATGGGGAATGGGGAG
>CAXTSI010000186.1:0-15326 GCA_964246695.1 uncultured bacterium | reverse complement strand
CCCCACTCCCTCATCCCCCCCCACTCTCTCATCTTTCCCTTTCCTCTCTCCAGTTGCACGGCAAATTTTGGAAATTTTAGGTGCACAAGCAGATGGTGATTATAGCTTTGTCTACTTACAACGGCAAGTCAAAGCTGCGTACCGAGGAGTACGGGAGTTGCAGCAACGTGGTTTGGTAGAAAGTTACTTAGAACCGCCGCGACTAACTCGCCCGAAGCTGCAAAAAGCAGCGATCCTGACAGGTAGTACCAACGATCGTGACTTAACCACTCGCCAAAGAGAAGTTTTGGAAGTGCTACGACGGCGCGGGGGCGAGTTATGGCACAGTGAATTGTTGCTTCTTTGTAATATCAGTTCCTCCGTCCTCAAGACGCTAGAACAAAAGGGCTACATAGTTATCCAGGAACAGGAAGTATTGCGAACTACTTCTATTTCCCCCCCATTAGCGGGGGGGATGCTAAAGGCGGAGCAAGCAAAATCTCTCACACTTGCTCAGTCACAGGCATTAGCAACAATTACTCAGTTGGATAGGTATGCTACTGTACTGTTGCATGGGGTGACAGGTTCTGGAAAGACAGAGGTGTATTTGCAGGCGATCGCACCACTACTAGTGCAAGGTAAGTCCGCCCTCGTGTTAGTACCAGAAATTGGACTGACACCTCAGTTAACCGACCGTTTCCACGCTCGTTTTGGCACCAAAGTTAGCGTATACCACAGTGCCCTCTCGGATGGTGAACGTTATGACACCTGGCGACAAATGCTTACGGGAGAACCCCAAGTCGTTATCGGTACGCGAAGTGCGGTTTTCGCCCCTTTGCCAAACTTGGGTTTAATCATATTAGATGAAGAACACGACAGCAGCTTTAAGCAAGATTCCCCCATACCCACCTACCACGCCCGTACCGTCGCCCAACGGCGAGCAGAGTTAGAAAATTGTCCTCTGGTGTTGGGTTCAGCAACCCCCTCACTGGAAAGTTGGGTAAGCGTGGCAACGGATGAAATAACGGATATAACGGATAATTTATTTGCTGCATCCGCTACATCCGTTACAACATCCGCTGCCACCTATTACCTCTCCCTCCCCGAACGCATCAACTCACGTCCTTTACCACCTGTGGAAGTGGTAGATATGCGGCTGGAATTGCAGCAGGCAAATAAGTCGATTTTTAGCCGATCGCTCCAAAATGCTTTACAGCAGATGCAACAAAGGCATCAACAAGGAATTTTATTTATCCATCGACGGGGACACAGTACCTTTGTGTCTTGTCGTAGTTGTGGATATGTGATAGAATGCCCCCACTGTGACGTGTCGCTGGCATATCACCAGACTGAGTCGGGTGCGCCGCAACTGTTGCGATGTCATTACTGTAACTTTGGGCGATCGCATCCGCAAAATTGCCCTGAATGCAGTTCTCCTTACCTAAAATTTTTCGGCAGTGGTACCCAAAGAGTAGCGCAGGAATTAGCAAGGCAGTTTCCCGAATTGCGCTGCATCCGTTTTGATAGCGATACCACCCGCACCAAGGGAGCACACCGCACACTGCTAACTAAGTTTGTTCAGGGTGAAGCAGATTTGTTGGTCGGTACGCAAATGCTGACCAAGGGATTGGATCTGCCTCAGGTAACACTTGTAGGCGTTGTCGCTGCTGATGGACTGCTGCATCTATCAGACTATCGCGCCAGTGAACGGGCGTTTCAAACCCTGACTCAGGTTGCTGGACGTGCTGGCAGAGGTGAAGATCCAGGAAGAGTGATTATCCAAACTTACACTCCAGAGCATCCAGTCATTGAGGCGGTGCAACAGCACGATTATCAGTCTTTTATTGTAGCTGAATTAGAACAACGGCAAGCGCTGAATTATCCCCCCTACGGGCGGTTGATTTTATTGCGGTTAAGCAGCCTTGACCCGATTCAAGTGGAGAATGTAGCCCAGAGAATCGCAACAGCTTTGGCTACCTATGATGGGTTAGAGTTATTGGGACCAGCACCAGCGAGTGTTTTACGGGTGTCTAACCGTTATCGCTGGCAAATACTACTGAAGTTTGCTCCTGATGCATTACCACAATTGCCAGACTGGGAGTCCGTTAGAGAACTTTGTCCTCAGTCTGTGAGTTTAACGATTGATGTAGATCCATTAAATATAATGTAGCAGATTCATGGCTGCACATCTCTCAGTTGCGTTCAATATAGCTGTTGTGAAGTGGGCCGAAAAGCCCACTTCCGTAGGGCGGGCGAGACGCCCACCCCACAAGAAACTCAAAATGATTACCACTATAGCAATCCTATTTGAATTGTGAAAATGCGTTGCCTCAGAAACCCGGTTTCTTTAAGAAACCGGGTTTCTCCGCGTTGACGAATCATTTAGGATCGCTATATATAGCCAGACACAGTGGCTAAAAATCTCTGATAGAAAACGGTGCCACGATATAAGTTGGACTTTTTGCTCATTGGAGATTTATCTCAAATCCTGCTACCCCAAATCACCCTCTCTTAACTTGACAATAGCTTGATTGAATCGTCAAATAATCAATCCGAGTGCTATAGTCTTATAAAATACGTATTTTTACAGAGAGAGGATTTTAGCGAAAAATTTTCTCTAAATCCGACAACCCAAAACAGCTTTGCCCTCACCCCCAGCCCCTCTCCCAAATACGGGAGAGGGGTGTAAACCTTCAAGTTCACCCGAATCCCGATTTGGGAGAAAAGGTCAGGGGATGAAGGCAACCTTAAACTGCTTGGCTTACCAAGCTTCTACGTTAAGTTGACACCAATGGCGTGTCGCCCGCCCAGTTTATGCAAACTAGATGTGGAACCGCTTACCTTATCTGCAAACTATGAATGCTTCTGCGGTTAATAACTTATTTTTTTAAGTTTTTCTTCACCTTGACAGAGCTAGTCCTTGATTAAGTAGGGTGCATTCGTTTCATAAAAATTACCGTAAGCTATCAGCTTACCAAAAGCTAGTATACGTAGGCAAACGGTAAGCCCAAACTAAGAAAATACTAATTCTATCAGCAACCTAAGTGACGCCATCACTTCTATGCCACCAAATCCCTTCGTAGTTGGACAACCAGTTTCTCCGCACCGATTTGTGGGGCGAACCACTGAAATTGAAGCAGCATTTGATCAAATCTTTGCCCGCAGTCATTTAGCGATTTGGGGTAGTCCAGGAATGGGCAAGTCCTCTTTCTTAGAGAAACTGGCTTCGCCCGAAGCTTGGGAAGAACGTGGAGAAGATCCATCAAATGCCGTGATTGTTCTTTTGAGTTGCGAGAGTATTGATCCTTTCAATGCTTCTAGCTTTTGGCTAGAAGTCTTGAACATCATGAAGAATAAGTTGGACAGTGTTCCTGAATTGCAAACTGAAATCGAGACATTATTGGCAACAGGACAAACAACGAGAAATAGCCTGCGTCAGGTACTACAGAAGCTTGGGAAAACAGGAAAATTTTTGGTATTGCTACTAGATGATTATGATGCTGCACTCCGTGAAAATGAGCAATACACTCAAGCTGACATGCAAACTTTCTTGAGCGAGTGCCGTAATTTGGCTTGTCACTCCCAGGAGAGAAAATATCTCTCAATCGTTGTCACCTCACTCCAGCGTCTCAATGAACTTGGTCCTCCCCTTAGTCCTGCGAGTTCTCCGTGGTACAATCACTATCTGTTTCAGTCTCTCAAGCCATTGTATCCAACTGAAGTTGAGCGACTACTTGGAATTATATCCATAACACCAGCATTACGGGAGGCGATTCAAGAAATTGCTGGTGGACATCCATCTTTGGTACAAATTGCTGGTTTTCTCCTTTATCTAAAGTTACGAACTTCACAATGGCAAGAACCAGATGTACAAGAATTTACTAAAAACTTAGAAAGCGATACCCGACAGATTTCGCAAAACATTTGGGAAAGGTGCAGTGAAGTCGAGCAAACTTTGTTGATGCTGATGGCTCTGTCTAGCTTACAAGGTCGTTTGCATAAAAAGCGCTATGACTTGAGTGGTATTGATATCATCTTTAGCCAAAAAGAGCGAGAGTTAATCAACCTAGAAGAACAAGGTGTAATTATCCGTTCAGCAACACAAGCAGGGAAAAAAGTACCCTACTTTACTTCATCCATCGTAGAGCGGTGGGTAATTCAAGAGCTTGGAAATAGCAATGATGCGTTACTGCAAAAACGGCAAAAGGTATTTCTCAAGTTGATGAGCCATGAACAAGCTGAGAAAGTCACAAAAGCAATTCGCTGGTTATGGGATCATAAAGATGAGATCCCATCTACTCTAGAATGGTTCGGCAAGATTACCTCTGCCTTACCGAAGGGAGCGATCCAAAGCTTATTTAACTGGATGTAAGGAGAATAGCTATGGCTGATGCTGGAGGTCGAAAAAAAAATCCTTACATCATTGGTCCCCCTATAGATGAACCAGAATTATTTTTCGGACGAGAAAGTCTGTTCCGCTTTATTGAAGACAACCTGAAACAAAATGTAAAGGTTATCTTATTGCACGGTCAACGACGTATTGGTAAGTCATCTGTGCTAATGCAGATTCCCAAATTTTTTTCTCAAAGGGATTTTCAGGAGTTTGTTTTTGTTAACTTTGATCTTCAAGATAAAGCTACGCTCTCCTTGAGTCAGATTCTGCACTTACTTTCTACAGAAATATTGCACCTTTTTAATGACCTCAATATCATAGCTTATGATGGGGTAATTCTATCTACAGTCGCAGATTTAGACGCAGATATAAATATCTTTTCTCGTAACTTTTTATCAGAAATTCTTCAGGAATTGGGTGATAAAAACCTTGTATTGTTACTGGATGAATTTGATGTTTTAAGTGATGCTCACCCCCAATCAGCAGTTCAGCATTTATTTCCATATTTAAAAGGGCTGATTGAGCAGCATAAGAAATTATTTATCATTCCAGTAGTGGGACGGAATCTGGATGATATGCCAAATCTACTCACTTTGTTTGGCCGTGTACCCTACCAAGAAATTGGTTTGCTGGATGAGCTAAGTGCTAAACTGTTAATCACTAACCCATGTCAGGGTATGTTAAAGTACGACGAGGATGCGATCCAAGCAATTCTAGAACTGTCAGCAGGGCATCCTTACTTTACTCAAATAATATGTAATGCACTTTTCGGTCAAGCAAGGGCTGAAAATAAATCTAAGGTAAATCGAGTAGATGTAGAGGGTATTATAGACCGAGCAATTGCGAATGCTGAAGGTGGTTTGATCTGGTTTTGGCAGGGATTGCCTATCTCAGAGCAAGTGGTCTTCTCAGCCGTGGCGGAGGCTCAAAAAATAGCTCTAGAGAAATCACAATCGCTTCCAGAAGAACCTTTAACCTTGTTAAAAAATAATGGAGTTATCCCAACACAGTTACTAATTCAGGCAGCCCACCAACTAACCGACAAGGTTTATTTAGATAACACAAAACGAAGAGTGAAAATTGAATTCGTTCGTCGCTGGTTGGTGCAACGTTACCCACTACAGCAAGAAATATGGCAACTAGAAAAACTGGAGCAAGAAGAAGTTAATCGCCTTTGGGAGCAAGCAACTAGACTGAGTCAACACGGCAAAAATCGGAATGTACAAACTCTTTATGAGCAGATTTTGAAGCTCAATCCCAATTATTTTCCTATTCTATGCCCTCTGGCTGAGGGATACTTAGAGGTGGAAGATTTCGACAAAGCCTTGGAACTTTACCAGCGAGCTTACCAAGTTGACCCGATAAGTAACATTGAAGGGCTTTTGCATGCCCTAGAAACATATGGGAATAAGTTGATCCTACAACGAGAGTTCACAAAGGCAAAGGAGCAGTTCAACCGAGTCTTAGAAATTGAGCCGGAAAACGTATCAGCACGAAAGAAACTCAAAGAAATTGCAGCTTTTGAGTCAGGAAGCAACAACAGTAACCAATACAGGCACAAGCGAATACCTTTAGGGGGTTTGGCAGCAGTGGTGGCAGGAATGATTGCCCTTGTTAGTGTTGGGTTTGGCGTTTATCGGTGGTCAACTCCTTGCCCAACGGGTCAACAGAAAGTTAATGGTATTATTTGCCAAGCCAAGCCAAGTAATATTAGTCGCGGTGAGAGTACCTTCTTTTTTAATATTCACAACCCTAATCGGGACCAAGGTATTGAAGCCTTCAAAAAAGGGGATTACAAACAAGCTGTTGAATTCTTTAAAAACGCTGTGATGGCAGATCACAACGATCCAGAAGTATTGATTTACTACAACAATTCACGGGCACAGCAACAGAGTTCTCCTCTAACTTTGGCAGTCGTTGTGCCAGTGGATAATAAACAGGACGAATCTCAAGAAATGTTGCGCGGCGTGGCGCAGGCACAAAATCAATTCAATGCTGAGGGTGGATTAAATGGTCGATTATTGGAGATTGCGATCGCCAACGATGCTAGCGACCCTAAACAAGCTAAACAAGTAGCTCAGGAACTGGTGAAAGACCCATATATACTAGGAGTTATTGGACACAACTCTAGTGAGACTACTAGGGCGGCACTACCTGAATACGAACAAGCTAACTTAGCCATCATCTCTCCTGCCAGCAGCAGCACATATTTAAATAGCAAAGTTTTCTTTAGGACAGTCCCTTCTACCGAAGTAACTGGTAAAAAACTTGCTGAGTACCTGAGAGACATTCGTGTCACAAAAGTTGTGATTTTCAATAATCCTGAAAGTTTTTATAGCAATAGTATGAAGGAAGAATTTACAAAAAACTTTACACAACTAGGGGGTCAACTAGTACGGAAGCCAATTGATTTGACCTCACCGACGCTGGATGTAGACGCAGAAGTAAAAACCAGTATAGCTGCTCAGGCACAAGCAGCTCTGTTATTCCCAGATGTTAACCACTATCATGTAGCGCGGGAAATTGTTAAAAGTAATGCCAAGATTCCTCAAGCGCAAAGGCTAAAGTTGTTAGGTGGAAGTGGTTTGTATAGCGACAAAACCTTGAGAGAAGGTGGGAAAGACGGGAAAGACGTTGAAGGCTTGATTATACCTGTGTCTTGGTTTAAGGAAACACCAAAATCAAAACAATTTGCACAAGCATCAAAGAAACAATGGAATGGAGAGGTTAGCTGGACTACAGCTATGAGCTTTGATGCCACTCAAGCTTTTATTCATGTGTTGTCCTCCAGTCCCTCTCGCTCAACAGTTCTGCAAAGACTGCCGCAGGTCAATCTTTCAGCTAGTCAAACCTCAGGAGAGCCTTTACAGTTTACTCCAGACAGGGAACGCCAAAGCCGACCTATCCTTGTTAAGGTTGAGGGAGGTACGTTTAAGCAATTGCCATAGTTCTTGAGGAGAAAACGAGTCGCTTCGTAGATATAAATATGATGACATATTCGACTGCTCGGAGAAATCCTTACGTAATTGGTCGTCCCATAGATGAACCGGAATTTTTTTTCGGACGTGAAAGTTTATTCCAATTTATCAGGGATAATCTGAGGCAAGATAAAAAAATCATCGTATTGTACGGTCAACGACGCATTGGTCAGTCATCAGTCATTCAGAATATTCCTAAATTAGTCGCGCCAGATCATTTTGTCTTTGTTACCTTCGATCTTCAAGACCAGAGCCAAGAACCTTTCAGTAGTATTTTGCACGCTCTCATTACAGAGATTATCATTCAACTGAAGCTAGATATAAATAAGATAACACAACCTTCAGCTACCGAATTAGCAACAAATACAGATATCTTCTCTCGCCAATTTTTGCCCCAAGTTTATGAGGCATTGGGAGAACAAAAACTAGTATTGTTGCTGAAAGAGTTTAATGCCTTCGGCGACAATAATTCCAATGCAGCAATTGAACATTTCTGCCTCTATTTAAACTCTATTATTGAATTACAGAATAACCTCTTTATCATTCTCTTTGTCAGAGGGCGATTAGCAGATAAGCCGAATTTACTCAGTCAATTTAAGAATGCGCCCTCCCAAGAAATTAATTTGCTAGATGAGTCAAGTGCAAAGCAGCTTATTACTAACCCGGCAGAAGGTGTGCTGGAGTATGACGAGGATGCAGTCCGAGCAATTCTGGAACTATCGGCAGGGCATCCCTATTTTATTCAAGTCATTTGCTTTAATCTTTTCATTCAAGCTAGGACTGAAAATAACTGGAAGGTCACTCGTGAAAATGTGGAGTCTATTGTAGACAAAGCAATTGAGAGTGCTGAAGCTGGATTGGCATGGTTATGGGATGGAATGTCTATTCCAGAACGAGTGGTTTTTTCAGCCGTAGCAGAAGCTCAAAAAATAGCTGTTGAAAAATCACAATGGGTTCCGGAAGAACCTTTAACCCTGTTAAAAAATAATGGAGTTATCCCAACAGAGTTACTGATTCAGGCAGCCAAACAACTAACCGAAAATACTTTCTTGGATGACACAGAACGTAGGGTGAAAGTTGAATTAGTTCGTCGCTGGTTGGTGCAACGTCACCCTCTACATAAAGAGATATGGCAATTAGAAAAACTTGAGCAAGAAGAAGTTACTCGAATTTGGGAAGAAGCGAATAGACTGAGTGAACAGGATAAAAAACATGAGGTATTAGAGCTTTATGAGAATGTTTTGGCAATCAATCCCAATCATTTCAGTACTGTATACCTCCTCGCTGAAGAATATTTGGAGTTTGAAGATTTTGACAAAGCCTTGGAACTTTACCAGCGAGCCTACCAAGTTGACCAAATAAGCAACATTGAAGGGTTTGTGCATGCCCTGGAAACATACGGGAATAAGTTGATCGTACAACGAGAGTTCACAAAGGCAAAGGAGCAGTTCAACCGAGTCTTAGAAATTGAGCCGGAAAACGTATCAGCACGAAAGAAACTCAAAGAAATTGCAGCTTTTGAGTCAGGAAGCAACAACAGTAACCAATACAGGCACAAGCGAATACCTTTAGGGGGTTTGGCAGCAGTGGTGGCAGGAATGATTGCCCTTGTTAGTGTTGGGTTTGGCGTTTATCGGTGGTCAACTCCTTGCCCAACGGGTCAACAGAAAGTTAATGGTATTATTTGCCAAGCCAAGCCAAGTAATATTAGTCGCGGTGAGAGTACCTTCTTTTTTAATATTCACAACCCTAATCGGGACCAAGGTATTGAAGCCTTCAAAAAAGGGGATTACAAACAAGCTGTTGAATTCTTTAAAAACGCTGTGGTGGCAAATCGCAACGATCCAGAAGCATTGATTTACTACAACAATGCGCGGGCACAGCAACAGGGTTCTCCTCTAACTTTGGCAGTCGTTGTGCCAGTGGATAACGCACAATCCATTGCTCAAGAAATGTTGCGCGGCGTGGCGCAGGCACAAAATCAGTTCAATACTGAAGGTGGACTGAAGGGTCGATTATTGGAGATTGCGATCGCCAACGATGGTAACGACCCTATACAAGCTAAACAAGTAGCTCAGGAACTGGTGAAAGACCCATCTATACTGGGAGTTATTGGACACAACTCTAGTGAGGCTACTAGGGCGGCACTACGTGAATACGAACAAGCTAACTTAGCCATTATCTCTCCTACCAGCAGCAGCACATATTTAAATAGCAAAGTTTTCTTCAGGACAGTTCCTTCTGACGAAGTAACTGGTAAAAAACTCGCTGAATACTTGAGAAACCTTGGCGTCACAAAAATTGTGATTTTTTATAATCCTCACAGTATCTATAGCAATAGTATGAGGAAAGAATTTACAAAAAACTTTACACAACTAGGGGGTCAACTGGTGCGGAATCCAATTGATTTGTCCTCACCGACGCTGGATGTAGACGAAGAAATAAAAACCAGTATAGCTGCTCAGGCACAGGCAGCTTTGTTGTTCCCGGACTTGCGCCACACTTCGGTGGCGCTCTACATTGCTAGAAGTAACGCTAAAATTCCCAAGGCGCAAAGGCTCAAGTTGTTAGATGGAGGTATTCTGTATAGCGACAAAACCTTGACAGAAGGTTGGAAAGACGTTGAAAGCTTGATTATACCTGTGTCTTGGTTTAAGGAAACACCACAATCAAAACACTTTGCACAAGCAGCAGTGCAACAATGGGGAGGAGGGGTTAGTTGGCGCACAGCGACAAGCTTTGATGCCACTCAAGCTTTTATTAAAGCTTTGTCCTTCAATCCCTCTCGCTCAACAGTTCTGCAAAGACTGCCACAGGTCAATCTTTCAGATCTTCAAACCTCAGGAGAGCCTTTAAAGTTTACGAATGACGGTGAACGCCAAAGCCAACCCATCCTTGTTAAGGTTGAAGGAGGTACCTTTAAGCAATTGCCATAGCTCTTGAGGAAAAGACGAATCGCTTTATACGTCTTGCTGCTGTCAGTTGGTGGATGAGCAGTGGCTGTGTTTACACTAACACACATCTTGCACCTGGCACAGGTGCGCGCCAGTCGCCTACGGAGGGAAACCCTCCTGCAGCGCTGGCTTGGCTACACAGACAAAACCCCTTCGGGTGACGCTCCTTCGTCGCTAACGCTTCGCTAACGCCAGTCCCCTAGGTCGGGAAACCGAAGGGACTTGGTTTGTATAGCCGCGAATTCTATTCGCCGGGGGTTGGTGCAAGATCTGAGCTAAGAAAGACTATACATTAAGGCTACTTGATTACTGGTAATGCCGATTCTTGGGCAGATGTCTATCAGGGCTATTTCCCAAGCTGCCTATCGCAACCTATCCCCCTAAGAATAAATTCTTAGGCTAATAGCTGAAGTCGGCTCAAGCCGACTATACATAAGTAGTTGGACAGAATTAATTACACAATATCATTGCGAGTGTAACGAAGCGGAATGAAGCAATCGCAGGGGTTTGGGATTGCTTCACAACGGAGCGCTTCGGACATAAATATTTTTGCATACGTACTTAGTTTGGTTTTTTCATGCCGACTTACTGATACTAATGTTTGACGATAGTAACGCAAAGTGATAGTATTGTGATTGTTAGTTTTAAATCTGAAGAGACAAAGCTTATCTTTGACAGCTTTACGTCTTCTCAGTATCCGCCCAATATCCAAAAAACTGCTTTACGAAAATTGCTTATCCTTGACGCAGCAACATCAATTAACGATTTGCGCGTTCCACCTGGTAATCGTTTAGAAAAGCTAGTTGGTGATAGAAAAGGGCAGTACAGTATTCGTATTAACGATCAATGGCGAATCTGCTTTGTTTGGACGGATGAGAACAATGCTTTGGAAGTTGAAATAGTCGATTACCACTGATGCATGTAAATAATTATGAACAACCGTCTGCCAAACATCCATCCTGGTGAAATCCTACAATTAGAATTTTTAGAACCAATGAATATCACACCTTATCGATTAAGTAAGGATATAGGTGTAGCTCAGACACGGATTAGCGAAATTTTATCTGGAAAACGCAGTGTTACAGCAGATACAGCTTTGCGTTTATCTCGCTATTTTGGTAACAGCGCTCAGTTTTGGTTGAATTTACAAACGCAATACGATTTACGTCAAGCTCTTGAAGAGAATGCAGAAGTTTATCATCAAATACCTAAACTTCGGGTTAATGATGTAGCCTGAGTAACTCACCATAATAAAGACTTTGGTGCCGTACTCTCGGAAGAGCGAAAATCAGAGCAACAAAAAGCTTATGCCGAGCGTTAGGTAGGGCTAGAGCTTACCTACCCTTAAAAAGGGGGGCTATGTTCCATTGGTGTCAACTGGAGAGTGAATATCAGTCGGGTAGACCACAATATTAGGACTTACGCATTGACAGAAAGAACAAAATGTAAGTGTCTCTCGTGACTGGGCTGCTGCGTTGTAATGCTCTGATGGTGGGCTGCTGCCTCACGGTTTGACGGGAGGCAGCAGCCCTCCCTTAATCACATTACTGGGCTGCTGCCTGGGAACGAGCCCAGGCAAGATTTTGAACTGCCACACACATGATGTTCAATTTGTATAGTGCGTAAGTCCTAAATATAACCGTAGGGGCGCGGTTTCCGCTTCTGGTCAATGTGGTCAATTCAATTGAAAACTGCTGTAAGCCATAGCACAGGTGCGGCACTTTCACAAAGTCCTTTCGGGTGACGCTCGTTCCGACGCGAGGGTACCCGAAGATCGCGCTCCGCCGGAGTACCGTTTGATCGCAACGCTTTCACCTTTGGATGCTGTAAAATAGTAAAGGTCATGCCCTATCCTGCGAAAACCAAACGGTTCTAATCGACTTTTATGTTAATGAACAACAAGCGTTTATTAAGCGTTTAGATTAATTTCAACTATTTGATATATATTATCTGTAATTGTAAGTATGATACTTTATAAAGATTAATATAATATTTATTAGGTATTACTAAACTCAATTAAATATTTATTTTGTCAAAGATTTTTGGTTCTTCAGAAAGCAATTTTATAATTCTGTTGGCTACAAATTCATTAAGAATAATTATTTAAAGTTAACTAAATATGTCTGTTAGTAGATGCTAAAATTAATATCTGCTCCTTTAAACTTTTCCGTTTTATAGCGCTTAAGTGCTAGACAAGCGGCTTGACTTGAAAAATTAAAAAATATATTGAGAAGTTTTTATTCATGTTACAAGGATTTTTTCAAATTGCCCTCACTCTACTCATTGTAGTAGCGCTGACGCCGATCTTAGGAGGCTATTTGGCAGGGGTTTTCATGCCAAAAAAAACATTGCTCGATCCGGCGATCGCGCCTGTAGAGCAAATCATCTACAAGTTTGGCGGCATTGACCCACAACAAGACATGACGGGTTGGCAGTATGCGCGATCTGTGCTAGCTAGCAATTTGGCTATGGCAATTTTGGTCTTTCTGCTGCTGATTTTCCAAGCAATGTTGCCCCTGAATCCAACACATCTAGGGATGCCGACTTGGGATACAGTTTTGCACACAACCATATCATTTTTGGTTAATGCCGATTTACAACACTACTCGGGCGAGACAACTATGTCTTACTTCAGCCAGGTAGTGGCTTTGGGCTTTTTGTTTTTTGTTGCTCCTGCAACTGGTGCTGCAGTCGGAATTGCCTTTATTCGAGGTTTGACCGGCAGACCATTGGGAAATTTTTATGTTGATTTAACTCGTTTTATCACACGGGTTTTGCTACCAATATCTATTGTAGGTGCGGTGTTGTTGCTGATCCTAGGCGTACCAGAAACCATCGCAGGTCCGGCAGTGGTGACAACCTTGGAGGGAGCAACACAAACAATTGCCAGAGGACCAGTGGCGCATTTTGAGATCATCAAGATGCTAGGAGAGAATGGTGGCGGTTTTTTTGCCGCTAGTTCTGCCCACCCTTATGAAAATCCTAATGGTGCTACCAACCTATTAGAAGTAGTAGGTCAACTTTGCATTCCCGCTGCTTTTATCTACACCTACGGCGTGTTCATAGGTAACAAAAAGCAAACTTGGTTGCTTTACTGGATGGTATTTGCCATCTTTGTTGTTCTGCTTGGGGTGAGTGCGGTGAGTGAATACCAAGGTAATCCGCTTGTCAATTCCCTCTTAGGACTCCAGCAGCCGAATTTAGAAGGAAAAGAAGTCAGGCTGGGATGGGCGCAAACGGCATTATTTGCAACGGCTACCACTGGCACCATGACTGGTTCGTCTAACGCAGCGTTCGATTCCCTCATGCCTGGGAGTGATTTTTCCGCCTTCATGAACATGTTTATTCAGGCTATCTTTGGCGCTGAAGGAACCGGAACTGCTCATCTATTGATCTACGTGATTCTGACGGTGTTCCTCACTGGCTTAATGGTCGGGCGTACCCCAGAATTTTTGGGACGTAAGATTGAGAAGAGGGAAATCACCCTGGCTAGCATAATCCTACTCATCCACCCCCTATTAATTTTGATTCCTGCTGCTATCACCCTTACGAGTCCCAATACTTTGTCAGGGATTAGCAATCCAGGCTTCCACGGTTTAACCCAAGTGGTCTACGAGTATACCTCGGCTGCTGCTGCCAATGGTTCTGGGATGGCTGGCTTAGGAAATAGTCAACCTGCACCCACTGCCTTATGGTGGAATTTGACTACCGCGATCGCCCTCTTGTTGGGACGATATCTCCCAATCGTTGCCCTGCTGCTTTTAGCCGAAAGTATGTCCCACAAACAATCTGTACCAGCAAGCAATTCAACATTGGAAACAGATACTCGTCTGTTCACAGGTGTGATAGCTGGAGTCATGTTGATTTTGGGAGTACTGACGTTTTTTCCGGTTCTAGCATTAGGACCGATAGCAGAAGCATTTCAACTAGCAACTAGACGGTAAACAGTGTTGAATTTGATAACTTAGTAATGGCGCATTCAATGATGAGGAAATGGAGTAATGGAGACTCTGATAACTGGAGGTTTTTCATATGTATAATTCATATTTTTTCCGACGCTATATATTAACAGAAAACAGTTTCAATCAGACAAGCTTGGAAGCAAAAGTGGTTCGGGCAACAGATAATAATACTACTAAGCCGCAAATCGATTTTGTGCCTTATGTACCACTGTTGTTTGCTCCCATTTTCTTCGTGCTTGTTTGGGCAATTGCCGCTTTTATTGTTCCATCAGATGCGCGAAAGTTTCCCCAAAATGATAAAATAACTAGCAACCGCTTCAAGCAAGTTCCCTGCAAAAACTGCCAGTTTTTTCAGGACAACCATTATCTTAATTGTGCGGTACATCCAACTGTAGTGTTAACCAAACAAGCGCTCAATTGCTCTGACTATTTGCCCAACAGCAGCATAAACGAATCGGAATCTACTGATGATCATTTCCGCTGATACCTACATCCCCTTTCCACGTCCGCTTGTCTACGCTACCTACCGCGATCGGCTTCTCGAACTTGTTTCCTACTTGCCCGATGTGCAATCTATCGAGGTCAAGTCACGCGTTGAAGAGAACGGACTCATTCACTTTGTCAACGAGTGGCACGGCGGTGGCGAGATTCCGGTCGTAGCGCGTGCCATCATCAGCGAGGCGATGCTCTCCTGGACCGATTTTGCCACTTGGAACGAATCTGAGTTTACCACTATGTGGCGCATCAAAACACACGCATTTACCGAAGCCGTTTACTGCGCTGGTCAGAACCGCTTTATCGAGAAAAACGGCGGTACGCTGATTGAAAGCCGAGGCGAACTGACGATCGACACCAAGCAGATCAAGAATGTACCACAGCTACTTGTCGGTCCAGTCGGGCGAACCGTTGAGGATTTCTTAAGCAAAAAGATTGAACCCAACCTCCAACAAGTAGGTAAGGGGGTTCGTCTCTACTTGGAACAGAGGGGGAGATGAAAAATTGTTGGTTGCTAATTGCTAATTGCTAATTGCTAATTGCTAATTGCTAATTGCTAATTGCT